>DASXWF010001295.1:0-7307 GCA_036503835.1 Polyangiaceae bacterium
GCCGTCGCGCGGCAGGCGCCGGGGCAATCCAGCGAAGAGCCGCGCACGGTCGACCCCGTGCGCGGAACGATCAAGGGGAGCACGCGCTACATCGGTCTCGGCGGCGCTTTCGTTGCGATCGCCGACGACACCGAGGGCGTCGCCAAGAATCCGGCTTCGGCCGCCGTGCGCATGCCGTACTCCTGGAATGCGTTCAGCTTCTCGTTCGGCATCGACTTCTCCGTCGGCACCTGGTTACCGAAGAACGATCTTTACAACGCGCCGAACGACGCCACGAGCGGCTCTCTCTTCGGCTCGGTAGCGGCGGTGATCAACTACCGTCACGCCGGTTTCGGTGTGGCCGCGGAAGCCGAGCAGAACGTCGTGAGCCGCGACGCGCAGGGTTTCGGCACCGACTTCACGGCAAACTTCGGCCTGGTGCACGCGGTCGCGGCGTACGGATACTTCGACGGACAGCTCCTGCTCGGAGCCGGCGTCCGCATGGTCGGGTTCAGCTTCGACGCGAGTGAAAGCATCGTGCCGCTGACCGCCGGGATCGGCTACACGGCGGGCCTGATCGTCAAACCGAAGCACGAGCAATTCCGGGTGGGCCTCAGCCTCCAACAGCCGATCAACGCCGAATTCACCTCCGCCCCCGACACGGCGCCGATCGCCGCCGAGATACCGTGGGCGGCGGGGTTGGGCTTTGCCTACCAATTCGGCGCGCGCCCTCTCAATCCGCCGTTCGTCACCGCGGCCGATCGCGCCCGCCGGAACGCACGCGGCCGGGAGCCGACGAGCGCCGACGTGGCGCGAGCCGAAGCGGCGCTCCACGACGAATTCCAGAAAGCCCAGACCTGGTACCTCCTCGTCAGCACCGAGCTCGCGCTCATCGAAGGCGGCGGCGACCTGGCACTCAGCACGCGCCTCGCCGTCGACAAGCCGCTGGTCTCCCCCCGGCTGGGACTCGAAAGCGAAGTGATCCCGCGCTGGCTGCGTCTCCGTACCGGCACGTACATCGAGCTTCCGATCGCCGAAGGCGGCGACACTCGCGTGCACGGCACGGGCGGAGTCGACATCAAACTCTTCCGCTGGGACGTCTTCGGACTCGCGCGCCCGTTCGACCACTGGCAGCTTTCGCTCGCAGCGGACGGGGCGAAGGCCTATCTGAACACCTCGTTCAGCATCGGATTTTGGCACTGAGCTCCAGGTTGCGAGACGGCGCCCGATGGTGGGCATGATATGACCGAGCCGTGACCCCCCTCGGCCGCTACGTCGTCGAGACGCTGGTGATGCTCATCGGCGTGGCGGCGCTCGCGGTGCTGTTGCTCGCGCTGGGGCGACGCTTCGGGATCGGTAGACCGAGCGGTCCGCTCGAGCTCGTTGGGCGGCTGCCCCTCGACGGGCGCCGGGCGGTGTACCTGGTGCGCGTCGGGGAAACGGTGTACGTCGTCGGAGCGAGCGAGAACGGTCTCAGCAAGCTCGGGGAAATTGCGAAAGATGGTCTCGAGCTACCGAAGGGCGAAGCAGTCGGGCCGTCGTTCCGGAACGTGCTCGAGCGGGTCATCGGTCGGCCGGTGGAACCGCCGGCTCCTCGCGAGTGAGTTCGCGGGGTTCGCGGCGCTCGCCGCGTTCGCCTGGTCTCGCGTCGCCGAGGCTGCCGAACCAGCGGCCGGTGCGCCGGAGGTGTTCGCGCGCCCGCTCTCCCTGGTGTTCGCGATCGGGATCGCGACGCTCCTCCCGTTCGCGTTCATGACGCTCACGGCGTTCGTGAAGATTTCGACTGTCCTTCAAATCGTGCGGGGAGCGATCGGGGCGCAGGGCGTTCCGACGAACACGGTGATCATGGCGTTTGCGGGGGCGCTCACGGTGCTCGCGATGGCGCCGGTGGGGTCGCGCATCGCCGAGCGAGCCGGACCCCTGTTGGGACCGGATGCCACGAAGGACACCTCGGCCTGGATCGCCGGCATGTTGGACGCGACGCGCGAGCCGTTGCGTGGATTTTTGAAGGCGAACGGCAGCGAGCGGGAGCGGAACCGGTTTTACGAGATCGGCCGCGCGGCTCGTCCGGCCGCCGAGCGCGACCGCGTCGGACGCGACGATCTGGTGATTTTGGTGCCGGCGTTCGTGGTCACCGAGCTCATCGAGGCCTTCGCGCTCGGTTTTGCCATCTATCTGCCGTTCCTCGTCATCGATTTGGTGGTGTCGAACGTGCTCCTGGCGCTCGGGATGCAGATGATGAGCCCGACGCAGGTGAGCCTGCCGTTCAAGCTGCTGCTCTTCGTCGCCATCGACGGGTGGGGGCTTTTGGCCCAGGCCCTGGTGACCGGCTACGCGGTCGGCTGACGCGCCGCAGCTCTCGCGAACTTAGCGAAGCGAGCCATCCGCGCGAATTTCCCCACGGTCCCTGACATTTCTTTAGGGACCCTTCACGGAATCCCGTGACTCGGGAATACCGCATGGTGCCGTGGGTTTTGAGCGGCGTGACCGGCTCCGAACCCATCCCCCCAAGCCCTGCTCCGGTTGACAGGGATCGTTCCGAAAGTAGGATGCCGCCGCCCAAGGGTCGGCCGCGCACGGTGAGGATGCCGGAAGATTCAAGGCAATTCGCGAAAAACGTGAAGGAGGTCGGATGGCAACCGACGTCATGATCCAGGCAACCGGGCTCTCGAAACGTTTCGGCTCGGTCCGTGCGCTCGACAAAGTGAATTTCGAAGTGAGACGCGGCGAAGTCGTGGGCTTCCTCGGCCCGAACGGCGCCGGCAAGTCCACCACGATGCGCATTCTCACCTGCTACATCGCCCCGAACTCGGGCGCGGCGAAGGTGAACGGACACGACGTGTTCGAGAAGCCGCTCGCCGTGCGCCAGTCGCTCGGCTACCTGCCGCAGCGCGCTCCGCTCTACACGGACATGAACGTGTGGGAGTACCTGAAGTTCGCGGCCGAGATCCGCGGGCTCGACGACGCCACCTTCCGCAAGCGCCTGAAGAAGGTGGTCGAGGTGTGCGGCCTCGCCCAGTCGCTCGGCAAGGACATCGGCACGCTCTCGCACGGTTATCGGCAGCGCGTCGGCCTCGGCCAGGCCCTGATCCACGACCCGCAGATCCTGATCCTGGACGAGCCGACGAGCGACCTCGACCCGAACGAGAAGGCCGAGGTGCTGCGCTACATCAAGGAAATCGGCAAGGATCGCACGATCCTGCTCTCGACCCACAACCTGGCGGAGGTCGAGGAGGCCTGCGCCCGCGCGATCATCGTGAGCAAGGGGCGCGTGGTCGCCGACGGCGCGCTCGACAGCATCCGCGGTCAGACGGGCCGCGTCCGCTACGTCGTGACCGTCGACGAGAAGAACGCCGAAGCCGGGCGCAAGGCGCCTTCGGTCACCGAGCTCCAGGCCGCGCTCTCCGGGCTTTCGGGCGCCAAGGGCGCGCGCGAGCTGCCGACGGACGAGACCGCGCACAAGATCGAGGTCATCGGTCCGCAGAACAGCGACCTGCGCGCGGAGATCTTCCGCTTGATGGTGCAGAAGGGCTGGACGCTGCTCGAGCTCCGGCGCGACGCTCAGTCGCTCGACGCGGTCTTCCGCGATCTCACGCGCGGCGACGAACGCGCGGATCGCGGTGATGCCTGGGCTGCGGCCCACGCCGGCGCGGACGACGACGAGAAGGACGACGAGGAAGAAGAAGACGACGAGGCAGAGGCCGAGGCCGAAAGCCCGAAGGCCGCGTCCAAGAAGGCCGAAGAAGAGGAAGAGGACGACGAGGAAGAAGAAGACGAAGACGACGAGGAAGAAGAAGACGAAGACGACGACGAGGACGACAAATCCAAGAAGTCGGAGCGAAAGGCCTGAGCCATGTCCCCGATGCTGACCATCGCCAAGCGCGAATTCCGATCCAACTTCGATTCACCACTCGCTTACGTGGTGATTTGCATCAGCTTCCTCGTCGTAGGGTTCACCTTCTTCGAGTACCGCGGCGGCTTCTGGCAGGTCGACCGCGCCACCATTCAGCGGCTCTTCGAGTTCGTTCCGCTCGGACTGATGCTGATCGTCTCGGTCGTCACGATGCGGCTCGTCGCCGAAGAGCGCCGGAGCGGCACGCTCGAAATGCTGATCACGCTGCCCGTGAAGGACAGCGACGTGATCGGCGGCAAGTACCTGGGCGCGCTCGGCCTGGTGCTCGTGCTCGTGCTCGCCACGCTCATCTACCCGCTCGCGATGTTCAAGTTCCCCTGGAACCTGGGACCGCTCGACACCGGGCCCGTCCTGAGCGGCTACATCGGCCTCGTGCTCTTCTCGGCGGCCAGCGTCGCCATCGGGCTGCTCGTGAGCTCGTTCGTCGAGAGCCAGGCTGTGTCCTTCTTCATCACCATCTTCCTGCTCGCGGCGCTGTGGTTCTTCGACGATCTCGCCGAGCTCGCCGGCTCGGGGAAGTTCGCGAACGTGCTCCGCTACCTGAGCTTCCAGACGCGGCTCAGCAGTTTCTCGCGCGGGCTGCTCGACACGCGCGACATCGTCTACTTCCTGAGCATCGCGCTCTTGTCGCTGGTCGTTTCGTTCCGCGCGCTGGAGCGGCGCAAGTGGGCCTGAGCCCCCGGCAACACTGCTGAGGCGTGGGAGACAAGACAATGGCTACCGAAGACCAAAAACGCAAAGCCGCCGCCGAGACGGGTCTCTACGTGGGCGTGCTCGTCGCGATCGCCGTGGTCGCGAACCTGCTCGCCGCCCTGGTCTACTTCCGCAAGGACGTGACCAAGACCGAGAAGTACACGCTGAGCCAGGGCAGCGGGCGCCTGCTCGCGACGCTCAAGAACCCGATCCAGATCGACGCCTACGTGAAGACCGGGCTGCCGCAGCTCGACGCCTTCGTTCACGACCTGACGGATCTCCTCAAGGAGTACGAGGACGCCGGCAAGGGCAAGTTCAAGTTCACGCTGATCGAGCCGAACACGGACGAGCTCCGCAACCAGGCCAAGGACGCGGGCCTGCAGGAGCAGCCGTTCGTCGATCCCAGCCAGACCAGCGAGGACCAGGCCGCGATCGCGCGCGGCTACATGGGCATCGTCTTCAAGTACGGCAGCGAAAAGGCGGTCATTCCGTTCTTGAGCCCCTCGCAAAACGAGGGCCTCGAGTTCTGGATCACCAACAAGATCGCCGAGATCCGCAACAAGGCGGACGAGATCAAACACCGCATCGGCGTGATCTCCGAGCACGACGAGCTCAAGCTCAGCGATCAGAACCTGGTGCCGAAGCAGGGTCGCGGCGGCGGCCCGAGCATGCAGAGCATCATCGAGCAGGCCTTCCCCTTCTACAAAGTCGAAGAGGTGAAGATCAACGAGAGCGAGCCGATCGACAAGGGCTTCGTCGGGCTCATCATCACCCAGCCGCGCAAGGCCTACACGGACAAGGAGCTCCGCCGCATCGACGAGTTCATGATGAACGGCGGAAAGTCGTTGGTCGTGTACGCGTCGGCCGTCACGCTCAAGCCGCAGGACGCGACCATGAGCGCGTCCCTCGACCTGCACAACCTCGACAAGCTGCTCACCGGCTACGGCATCCAGATGAACAAGGACGCCGTGCTGGACTTCGGGGCGCAGTTCCGCATCCCCGTCATGGTGCAGACCGGCGGCATGGCGTGGATCCGCCACCCGGGCATCGCGCACGTCGTGAACGACCCGCGCTTCGACGAGAACGAGAAGGCCCTCGACACCTCGTTCCCCGCCTTCTTCCGCATGGAGGAAGTGATCTTCCCGTTCCCGTCGAGCCTCACGCTGCTGAACGACAAGCAGCCGAAGGACGTGAAGCTCAGCGTCGTGGCGCGCACCACGCCCGCGACGACGCTCGACAAGTCCGAGACGGTCGACATGAAGCTGCGCGAGGACTGGAAGCCCAAGCCTCCCCAGGAGCAGCGCATCATCGCGGCGCAGGCTTCCGGCAAGCTGAAGAGCGCGTTCGCCGGTTCGCCGGACGACGCGATCAAGCCGGCCGAGCGCGCGCCGGCCGATTCCAAGGTGCTCGTGATTTCGTCGAGCCTCTTCCTCTCGAACCCCTTCGCCTATGCCGGCAACGGTCCGGAGCTCGGCGGCCAGTTCGCGATGATGGGCAACGTCGGCGGCGACGAGAACCTGCTGATGATCGCGCAGCCGTACACCAAGCACCTCACCAACACGATCCTCTCCTTCAAGAACACGCTCGACTGGATCGCGGGTGACTCGGATCTGATCGCGGCGAGCGCGAAGCTCATCGGCGATCCGAACCTGACCTACGCGAGCGTCGAGCGGCCGAAGTTCAAGGCCGAGGACGACGAAAACGAGATCAAGCGCAAGGACGAGGAATACAAGAAGTCCCGCCAGATGTTGCAGCGCAAGGTGGAGTGGTCGCTGGTGCTCGGCATGCCGCTCCTGTTCGGTGCCTTCGGCGTGTTCCGCTGGCGCCGGCGCGACGCGTTGCGCTCGCAGCTCAAGGCCTGACCCCCGATTCGGAGAACGAGGCAAGACCCGACATGGCAACCGACACGGACAAGAAGCTCTACGGTGCGCTCGCGGTGCTGGCAGTGCTGGGCGGCGCGCTCTTCCTCGCCAACAAGAAGGACAAGGAAGAGGCGCAGGCCTACACGCTGAGCGGCCAGGCCGCCTCGCTGCCCAAGATCGCCATCACCGAGGACGACACCAAGGCCATCGACAAGATCGTCCTCACCAAGGCCGGCGACGAAGACGGCGGAGCCGGCACGGAGATCGAGCTCACCAAGAAGGGCGAGGACTGGCGCGTCACCAAGCCCGTCGACGCGAGCGCCAACCAGGCGAACGTGAAGAGCCTGCTCGACAACCTGAAGAGCCTGAAGGTCACCGAGCTCATCGACGCCGGCAAGGCGTCGTACGACAAGTTCAAGGTGGCCGACGGTAAGGGCCTGCACGCCGTGTTCACGAAGGGCGGCACCACCGTGCTCGACGCGATCTTCGGCGAGAACGGCGGACGCGGCCAGATGACCCGCATCGCCGGCAAGGACGGCGTCTACGCGACCAAGGGTTACTCGAGCTACCTCTACGATCGCGAGCTCAAGGGCTGGCGCGACACGACCGTCTTCAAGTTCGAAGACACCGCCGCTACCGCGGTTTCCATCGAGAACGAACACGGCAGCTTCGCGTTCGCCAAGGAAGGCGAAGCCTGGACGGCCAAGCACGCCGGCAAGCCGCTCGAGGGCTTCGAGGAGTCGAAGGTCAAGGACCTGCTGCGCGCGTACAAGGGCCTGAACGCGGACGGCTTCGCGGACAAGGCGAAGAGCGAAGCGCATCTCGGTCTCGACAAGCCGGCGGCGACGCTCGTCATCACG
>DASXWF010001296.1:0-2766 GCA_036503835.1 Polyangiaceae bacterium
CTTCGCCTTGCGGTTCATCGAGGGGATGGAGATCGCAGAGGTGGCTGCCGCGTGCCGGGTCTCGCTGTCGACTGCGAAACGGCGCCTTCAGCGAGCCGAGCAACGCTTCCTCGACGAAGCCCGGCGAAGGCCCGAGCTCGAGGACTGGTTGGGAAGAGGAGAACGATGGAAAACCCCGTGACGCGGCTCGAATCACTCGGCCGGCGCGTTGCCGAAGCCCTGGACGAGCACGCCGTGGAGCGGCAGCTGGCGGTCCAGCGCGCGCGCCGGGAGTACCTGGCTTCGGCGTTGCAAGGGCCCACGCCCTCGCGTTCCGCGCGAGGCATGCTCGCGTTCGCCTCGGCGGTCGCAGTCGTGCTGGTCGGAATCGGCGTGTTCACCCACCTTCGAACGCGTCCGCTCGTGTTCACGCAGGGAGAGCAAGCGGGCATTGTTGCAGCGTGGGTGGCTGCCCCCAGCGCGCACGCGGTGCCGCTGCGCTTCTCCGACGGTACTCTGTTCCGCGTCGAGCCGTCGTCGCGGGCGCGCGTCGTCGCGGTCGATGCGCACGGCGCGAGCCTCGCTCTGGAGAGTGGCGGCTTGCACGCGGACGTCGTGCACTCCGGCCAGAGTGCTTGGCGCGTAGTTGCGGGACCGGTCACGGTGCGCGTTACGGGCACCCGCTTCGACGTGCGCTGGAGCGCGAGCACGGAGGTGTTCTCCGTCGCGGTGACCGCGGGAAGCGTCGCGATTTCCGGCGCGGTCGTCGGTTCGGAGCGCCCCGTGAGAGCGGGTCAAACGCTGCGTGTGTTCGTGGGTGAACGCCGGCTGGAGCTCGCGAACACGGCGGAGCTCGATGCGCGCGAACGCGTGAAATCGGACGGCGCCGGGCCGGTGGCTGCGCCAAGCGTTCCGGAAGTGGAAGCAACGCCGGCGCTCGTGCCTGACGAAGCCCAGCCGAGTGTCCTCCGGACACCCCTACCGGCCGCCTCGGTACGCGCGCCGGATTGGCGCGAATTCGCGCGCAAGGGTTCGCTCCGAGAAGCCTTTGCGGTTGCAGAGGCCTCGGATTTCGACGCGGCGTGTCAGAGCGCTTCGCCCGCCGAGCTGCTCCAACTCGGTGACGGTGCGCGCCTGTCGGGCAATCCCTCCCGCGCCAAGCAGGCGCTGTCCCGGCTGCGCAGCACGTTCCCCGCGGATTCGCGGCGGGCGGCGGCGGCATTCGCGCTCGGCAAAGTCGCCTTCGATCAGACGCGAGCGTACGCCGAAGCCGCGGAATGGTTTGCGACGAGCATTCGCGAACAACCGGGGGGCTCGCTCGCGCGTGAAGCCGCGGGACGTTTGATCGAGGCCCGACGCCGCGCGGGGGACGATGTGGGTGCGCGGCGGGCCGCTGAAGGCTACCTGGCGCGCTATCCCCACGGACCGCACGCCGACCTCGCACGCTCGCTCGTGCGATAACATCGACCCTTGCGTCTCGACGTCGGTCTCGTGTGCTTGTCGCTCCTCGCCGGACCGGCGCTCTGGGCGGACGTCTCCCGTGCCGACAGCTCGGTTACCCGCGTGCTGCTGATCGATCCTGGAAGCCCGCCCCTGACCGTACGGTTGCGCGAGGAGATCGAGTCACTCGGCCTCGAGGTGATGATCGTCGCAGAGGGCGATCCGAGCGAGCCGCTCGAGTTGCGGGCGCGACTCGCCGACGCCTTGGGAGCGATACGGATCACGCAGCGAGGGACCGGTTCCGTCGACATCACGATCCTGGATCGCGCGACCGGCAAGACGGTGAGCCGCCACCTGCCGATCGCGACGGGGACCGATCCCGTGTCGAGTGAGCTCGTGGCGACGCGCACCGTCGAACTCCTCCGCGCCAGCCTGATGGAACTCGAGGCGCCACACCCACCGCGCGGTGACGCTGCCGTGACTCCGGAGGTGCGAGCTCTCGCCGCGTCCGTCGCCGAGCCGCGGGCAACTACGCTGGCCGTCGCCATCGGGCCCGCGCTCGTGACCAGTGACGGGCTCGGGGTCTCCTTCGACATCTGGATCGCGGTCCTGCTGAGAACGCAGAGCGGCTTCGGTGCGACGGCGGGCGTGGTCGCACCGGGTACCGGCGGCGGGCTCGAAACCGCCGAGGGTCGAGTGAACGCCTCCGCTTGGCAGTACCGACTCGGTGCCGTTTTCGACGGTCCGCATCTCACGCGCGCGCTCTCACCGCGTTTCGGGGCCGGCGTCACGCTCGTCACTCTCACCACGGACGGTGTCGCGACCGCTCCGTTCCGGGGCGTCGAACAACACTCGACGCTGTGGGGGCCTTGGGTTTCCGCGGGCCTTCGCTACGAGTTCGTGCCGCGACTCTCCCTCCTCGCGGCGGCGGAGATCGCCCTGCTGTTTCCCGAGACCGTGATCCGTTCCGACGGTCGTGCCGTCGCGACGTTCGGGCGCCCCCTCGTCGCGGCGAACGCGGGACTGGAAATCGCATGGTGAGAACTGCGCCACTCGTGGGGCTGCTCGCGCTCGCGTTTCTTGCGTGCGGTTCGGAGTACGTCGATCCAATCCAACGCGTACCCGTACCGAGCGCCGACGCCTGCAGCGAATGGCTCACCGAAAGCGAATGTCTTGCGGACGCCGCCCACGGTTGCAGCTTCCAGCCGAATGCGCGCGGCTGCAAGACGACCGACGCGCAATGCACCTCCGGCAGCTGCCGCTCGGGGGATCCTTTCGTGCGGAGCCGTCCCGCGCAGGGACTCTGGCTTCTCGGTCAGCCTTATCGGTTCGTCGGCACCGTCTCGT
>DASXWF010001297.1:0-1614 GCA_036503835.1 Polyangiaceae bacterium
GGTCCCCGCCGGCGCCGAGCTCGGGCGCGGCACGGGGGGCGAGGACGCGCCGGCAGCGAGGGCGCCGGGCTCGACCTGCTTCACGGGAACGGTGGGCTGCTCGCCGAGTGGAATCGGTCGCGTCGCCGCGAAGGGGTGGACCACGGAGACCGGGGGTGGGGGAGCGAGCGAACCGGCAAACAGCCGGCGGAAGCTCTCCGCCATCTCGCGGGCGCTCGGGAAGCGAGCCTCGGGCTCCGCGGCCAGCGCGCGCTCGAACCAGGCGTCGAAGGCCGGGTCGAGCTCACCGCCGTAGCTCTTGGCGCGTTCGGAGGCGAGCCGCGAGGAGCGGCCCGAATCGTCTCCCCCTTCGGTGCGGCGGAGCGCGTTGTACCAGGGGCTCCCCGTTGCGGCGAAGAAGCACAGGAGCGCGAGCGAGTAGCGATCGCTCGCCGGCGTGGTGTGGCCGGCGCTGGCTTCCGGCGCGCTCCAGCCGAGCAGCGACCCGGGTCCCGCTCCGGTTTCCGCCCGTAGCCGGCCGAGCGAGAAATCGGTGAGCCGGGCCCAGCGTGGATTGTCGACCGAGATGAAGACGTTCTGCGGCTTGAGTCCGCCGTGCACGATACCGGCGCCGTGGGCCGCGTCGAGCGCCGCGGAGAGCGTGTCGAGCGCCTGGGTGAGCAGGCGCAGCGGGATCGCCCCGCGCTCGGTGACGTAACGCGAGAGCGTGGGGAAGACGAGGCGTTCGCTGGCGATGTACGGCCGCTCGATCATCGAGTCGATGCCGATGTCGTACGCGCGCGCGACGCCCTCTCCCGGCAGCTCAGCGAGCTTCTTGGCGAGGGTGACGTACTCGGGCCAGGCCGGACCTTCCCCGAGAGCGGGCGCCAGGATCTTCAGCGCCGCGAAGCGACCCTGGCGCGCCTCCTCCGCCTCGTAGACCTGCGCGCGCTCGCTCTGTCCCAGCAGGCCGCCGACGATCCAGCGCGATGCCACCATGCTGCCGGGAGTGAGCAGTGCCGCCACGAGCCCAGCTTACTACGACCGCCGAAACTCCCCGGGGCAACGGCTGCCCGCGTGCTCACGGACGTGGCGGGGTGTCTCGAGCCGGCTGGGACGGCGTGCCGGCGGCGGCAGCCGCCGCGGGAGACGCGTCGGTGACCGGGAGCGCGGGGGTCGCCAGCGGGGCTGCAGGCGTGGTGGCTGCCGCTGCGGGCGGCTCGGCCGAGCCCTTGCCCTCGGCCGCCTCCTCGGCGAGGTCGTCGAAATCGACCAGCGTCGGGGCGCGACCGCGCGGGTTACGGCGGGGCGCCTCGCCCGGGCCTGCGTGGTCCACCCAGTACGTGGAGCGCGGCCGCACGTCGAGGTGGAGAAAGCTGGAATTCGGGTAGTAGCCGACGCCGACGCTGGCCTGGGTGAGCAGGTAATCGCGCAAGACGGCGTTCGGGACTCCCACGACCGCGAAATCGATGGCCTGACTCGTCTTGTGGCGCGAGTCCCGAAAGTACGAGGTCGTGCGGTAGCCGCTCACGATGTGCAGCGGGCGCCCGCCGAACGTATCGCTCACCTCGACCATCAGGCGGATCAATCGATCGGGGACACCCGGGTGGTCGCCCGTCGCGCCGAGCAATCCCG
>DASXWF010001298.1:0-4234 GCA_036503835.1 Polyangiaceae bacterium
AGCGTTGGAATGCCGTCGTCGGTCTGGTGCGCGCGGCGCTTCGCCCGAGCGAGGCGGTGCGCCGCCAGGGCAAGGTTGCCGGATTCGCGAACGAGGCTCGCGTAGCCGTCGTCCGCTTCGTCGATCCGGCGCAGCCACTCCGCCGGACGCTCGATTTCTTCCCAGTGTGACATTGCTCGTACCTAAGCTTTCGGCCGTACCGTCATGCAGTGCTCGTGCCAGGTTCGGTGACCCCGGCCAACAAACGCTCCAACGGGTCATCTGTCGGAAACTGAAGGGCTCCGCCGAGCCACAACGCCCCGCCCCGCCCTGAATCGGCTACCCTCGCGGCCCATGCGCGTCTCGATTCCGCCACAGAAGGAAAGCGCCGTGCTCGGCACCCGCCAGAAGGCGCTCGCGGTGAACCTCGATCCGCGGCGGTACGGGACGTTCGCCGAGATCGGCGCGGGGCAGGAAGTGGTGCGCTGGTTCTTTCGGGCGGGCGGCGCGGCGGGCACGATCGCCAAGAGCATCTCCGCCTACGACATGGCGGTGAGCGACGCGATCTACGGCCGCGCCGAGCGCTACGTCTGCCGGCCGCGCCTCCAGGCCATGCTCGATTACGAGCACCGGCTGAACCTGGAACGGCTCAAGGACGCGCGCGGCAGCACCACGGCCTTCTTCACCTTCGCCGACACCGTCTCGGCCCGGAACTTCAAGGGCACGAACGAGTGCCACGGCTGGATGGGAGTGAAGTTCCAGGCCCACCCGCGCGACCAGGACAGCCAGATCATCCTGCACGTGCGCATGCTCGACGGCGAGAACTCGCTCCAGGCCGAGGCGCTCGGCATCGTCGGCGTGAATCTGCTCTACGGCGCCTTCTTCCACGCGCACGAGCCGGTGCGCCTGCTCGAGTCGCTGCTCGACAACCTGAGCACGCAGCGCATCGAGATCGACATGATGGAGTTTTCGGGCATCGAGTTCCGCTCGGTCGACAATCGCGTCGTGAGCCTCAAGCTCGTGCAACTCGGCCTGACGGGCGCGGCCATGTTCGGTCCCGACGGGCAGGTCCTGCAGCCGTCCGAGGTGCTCTACAAGCGCCCGGTGCTCGTGGAGCGCGGCTCGTTCCGGCCGGTGACGCACGTGAACATGGACATGCTGCGCGGCGCGCGCGAGCAGTTCGGTCGCATGCTGGGCGACGAGCGCGACAAGGTGGTCGAGCTCATGGAAATCACCATGCGCAACCTGCTCGCCGGCGGCGAGATCGACTACCAGGATTTCCTGGCGCGCGCCGACGTTCTGGCGGCGGCGGGCAAGTCGGTGCTGATCTCGGACTACTTCGAGTACTACCGGCTGGTCCGGTACTTCCATCGCTATACGCTGCGGCCGATCGCCATCGTGCTCGGCGCCCGCAGCCTGCTCGATATTTTCGACGAGAAGTACTACTCGAAGCTCGACGGCGGGATCCTCGAAGCGATCGGCAAGACCTTCCGTTACGACACCAAGTTGTTCGTCTACCCGTACCGCGACGCGAAGAACGGCGGGCTTTTGACCGTCAAGAATCTGAACCTCGCACCGGAGCTCGCCAAGCTCTACGGCTACCTGGTCGATCGCGGCTGCATCGTCGACATCGAGACCCACAACCCCGACTACCTCGGCATTTTCTCGCGCGACGTGGCGCGCCGCATTCAGGCCGGCGACGCGAGCTGGGAGCGCGACGTGCCCGCCGAGATCTCGAGCGTGATCAAGCAGCGCGGGTTCTTCGGGTTCAGAAGGGCCGAAGCCGACTCGGAACCGCCGGGCTGAGCCCGCGCACGCTACGCTTCGATCTCGCTCTTCAGGACGGTCAGGTCCTCGAGGACGCCGAGCAGCTCTTCCTCGGTACCCTTGTTGCCGATCACCGCCAGGGCATGCTCCATCGACGCGACCTCGCGTTTCAACATCTTGAGGCGAGCTCTCCGCACGCAGCGCGCCGCGAGCGGACGCACGGCGCTCACCAGCGCGGCGATGTTCGCGTAGGGATCGTTGAGGGCCTTGAGCAGGGCGTGGATCTTCGGGAGCTCCGTCAGGTCTTCGGGCCTGACGCGACAATCCTCGACCGTGGCATCCAACGTGCCGGACGGAGCTCGGAGCATGCTTTCTTTCAATGAACCGGCGCCGCCGAGCGCGCAAGCTCCCACCCACTCCCGAGCACTTTTGCGCACGTTGGCTCCTGCGCGACTCGTTGGTCGATCACCCGGCCAAGATGCCCGCGGCTCTAGAGTTTCGCGATGTCGGGGACGCCGGTGCCCAGCACAGGGCCGAGCTCGATGAAGCCCGCGCGGAAGAGGCCGTCGGCGGGGTGCCGGAGCAGTGCCTCGAGTGGGGCTTCGGAGCTCGACGTGCCGGGCGGCGCGAGGACGCGCGCTAGGCCGCGGTCGCAGATTGCCAGCACGGCGCGGACGGCTTCGATGGGACGTACGCGCCGGCCGCCGAACGTCGCGGCAGCGACGAGCACGTTCGCGAGGTAGGCGAGCTCCTCGCTGCGCTGCGCGAAAACGCCGGGGTCTGCGGTGCGCAGGGCTTGCATCGCCAGAACGAGGTCGGGGGCGCGGGAAGCAGAATCGCCGTCCCCCGCGGACAGCAGGCGTGGCGCGGCCTTTTCCACGACTCCCGACGCTTGAAGCAGGGCGAAGAGCTCGGTGCGGGGGCGCGCAGCGTGCGTGGCACGCGACGCGCGCGTGCGGTCGAGCTCGCGAAAGTAGGCGCGGGTGAGCGGGTCATGTTCGCCGAGTGGCGTTTCGCCGACTGCGCGCGCCAGCTTCAGGAAGGCGGCGGCGTCGCGCGGCGCGACGTAACCGGCGGCGGCACGACGACTCTCGCGGTCGCCGGCCGCGTCGCTTTCGAGCATTTCCGCGGCATTGAGCGCGGCGTGGAGACCTCCCTGGTCGTCGACGTAGCTCTCGCTCGCCGCGGCGCAGCGCGCCAGAAGCCGCGTCAGGAGAGCGTGATGGTCGCGATCGAGCGCGAGGAGCGCGGCGAGCAGGGTGTCCCAGCCCTCCGGACGGCGAGCGACGACCACGAACTCGTCGAACTCCTCCGAAAGGTGATTGGACAGCGCCTTCTCCGCGAGCTCCCCCTCCTCGGCTTCGGGATCGAGCTCGGCCATCAGCGTCTCGACCGCGAACACCAAGAGCTGGCGGCTGAACGCGAGCGCCAGGAGGTCCTCGGAGAGCTCGCTCAGCCGCTCGGCGACGAGCTCGTCCCCCGCCTCCAGCAATGCTTCGAGCCATACCAGGAAACGACCCGCGTCGAAGCGCTCCTCCGCGCCGGGGCGGGCGTTCTGCCAGAGATCCTCGTCGAACACCGCTTCTAGTTGTCCGGTAGTGGCGAGCGCGACGAGCTCCCCCGCGTCCTCGAGCCCGACGTGCTCGACGAGCTTCGCGAGCGCGGGAGCGGGTAGGGCGCGGAGCTGGTCCGCGAGATCGGGCGTGTCGAGGACGCGCGCGAGGAGCTGCGTGGCAGACGGTCGAGTCCGAACGGCGAGAGCCTTCATCGTTGCCTCCCTGAGCGAGCCGGCGAGAGTCCGCACTCATAGTGTCCCGAGAGGAGTGCGCAAGGCCTGAACGATCGAAATTGGAGCGCGCGGTTTGGAAGGGAAATCCGCATTCGGAGCGAGCCCGGATTTCGAAACTCGACCTATCGAATCCGTGCTAGGCTGTCATTGTTCGATCGTCGAGGGATGGGGGCGCCGTCATGCCCGTCGCCGTCGTGCGCCGTTCGACCCGGCAGTCCGTTGCACGGAAGAAAAGCGTGACCGCTTCGCGACTTGGCTTGCGACTTACACTCGAGAGCGATGCGCCCGTCCCTTCGTGAGTGTCCGCCGCTGCTCTTCCTTGCTGCGAGCGTCGTGTGCGCAGCGGGCTGTAGCTCGGACGGCGAACGCACGCGCGACGGCGGCGGAAATGGCGGCGCCTCCGCAGCACCGAACGCGGGTGCAGGAACGAGCGGACGCGGCGGTGACGCTGCGAGCGGACGGGGGGGCGGCACTGCGGGCGGGCGCGCCGGCAGCGCGGGGCTCGGTGGCTCGAACGGGGGTGTTCCCAACGGCGGAGCTTCCGGCAGTCAGGCGGGCAGCGGCGGCGCGGGCGGCTCGATCGGCGGGCTCGCGGGAGCGGGCGGAGCAGTCAATGGAGGGGAAGGAGGAACGGCGCCGGGCGGAAGCGCGGGTTCACTCGCGGGTGCGGGTTTCGCAGGCTCGAATGGCGGCGCGGGC
>DASXWF010001299.1:0-2109 GCA_036503835.1 Polyangiaceae bacterium
GTCGCCGGTTGCTGCCCTCGCGCCGCCCCGGTCGCGGGAAGCCGTAGCGGCGC
The DNA here is from genome assembly GCA_036503835.1 of Polyangiaceae bacterium. GTDB lineage: Bacteria > Myxococcota_A > Polyangia > Polyangiales > Polyangiaceae > PMG-095. The sequence continues at coordinate 54 of DASXWF010001299.1, forward strand.
TCCCACGCGCGCAGGGTTCCCATCTCCAGGCCCGTGCGCTCCGCGACCACCTTGATCGTGTGGCCGTCCCTCGCGGCGAAAGGCTCGGGCGGTGCCATGGAACGGCGGTGCGCTCGATCGGACCTCACCGGACGATAGTAGCACAATAACTGTACAGATCCGCGAGCCCCGCGGACACGCAGGGCGTCCCTCGGCACATGTGACGCGGAGTTTGTGCCAAAATCAGGAGAATTTTTGAGGTGTTAGACCGCGCGCCGGCGGCGCGACCCCCGGGCCTCTTGACGCTCATTACTTATACATTATCTATACAATCCCATGACGGTATCGATGCAGCCTGGGGTCTTCTCGAAGAACCGGCTGCGACTGACCGGGCGGTGCGACCGCGACGCATGCGGGGTTTCGCGCAACGGCGTGGCTCCGGCCTGAGGCCGGGCTCTCTCGACAAGTCAGACAAAGGAGTGAACATGATGAAGTCCAAGACGAAGGTGTCACTTGCCCTGGTGGCGACGCTCTGCTCCGCGCTCGCTGTCGCGTGTTCCGACGACGACGGCGACGGAGACGACTCGGGAGGAGCCGCGGGCGAGTCCGGCTCCGGCGGAGGCGCCGGGAAGGGCGGAAAGAGCGGCGCCGGCGGAAGCTCCGGTAGCGCCGGTAAGGCTGGAGCTTCGGGCAGCGGCGGGCGCGCGGGAAGCAGCGGCGCGGGTGGTGGCGGGGGAGACTCCGAAAGCGGGAGCGGCGGTGACGCTCCGGAGGCAGGTGCGGGCGGTGCGCCCGCTGCGCCAGCGCGAATTCGCGTGCTTCACCTTTCGCCCGACGCCCCCGGTGTCGACGTGTTCGTCAACGGCGGTGAGGAGGCTGCCGTCTCGGATCTCGAGTTCCCGGACGGAACACCGTATCTCGAGGTGCCCGCCGGGACGTACACCTTCGACGTGGCGCCCGCCGGAACCAGCGCGGAGGACGCGGTGCTCAGTATCGAAGACGTCGAGCTCGCCGAAGGCGGCTCGTACACGGCGGTCGCCTACGACGAGCTCGACTCGATCTCCGCCTTGGCGCTGGGGGACGACTACGCGCGCCTCGAGAACGGCGACATCCGCGTCCGCGCGGTGCACGCGGCCACGGGCGTGGGCGAGGTCGACATCTGGAACGTCACCGACCCCGGCAATCCCGCTCCTCTCTACGAGAACCTCGATTTCGGCGCCGCGGGGGAGTCACTCGACGTCCCCGCCGGCGCCTACGTGCTCGGCGTCGACACGGACGACGACGCAGTCCCGGACCTCACGTTCGAGCTCCCCGAGCTCGCGGCGGGGACGGTGGCGAACCTGTTTGCCGTCGCGGACGGGAGCGATGTCTTCTTGCTCGCGCAGCTCCCGGACGGTACGACGGTGCGCGTCGATCCGCGGGCTCCGACGGCATTCCTGCGCGTGCTGCACCTCTCGCCCGACGCGCCGGCGGTCGACGTGTTCATCGACGGGGGAGACGATCCTGCGGTCAGCGAGCTCGCGTTCCCCGACGGTACCGGGTACCTGGCGGTCCCCGCCGCCAGCTACGACATCGACGTGTCGCCGGCGGGGACGAGCGCCGGGGACGCCGTACTCTCGATCGACGATCTCGCGCTCGCAGCCGACAATTACTACACCGCCGTCGCGTTGGACGAAGTCGCAAGCCTGAGTGCCTTGCCGTTGGTCGACGACTACACCGGACTCCCTGCAGGCTCGATTCGCGTTCGTGCCGTCCATGCGGCCCCTGCAGTCGGCCAGGTGGATCTCTGGAACCTCCCGCAGTCCGGGGCGCCGGCGCCGCTCTGGACGGACGTTGATTTCGGTGTCGCGGGCGCGCCGCTCGACCTTCCGGCGGGGGCTTACACGATCGGAGTCGACGTGGACAACGACGCCTCACCGGACCTCACCTTCGAGCTCCCCGCGCTCCCTGCCGGGGCTTTCGTGAACGTCTTCGCCGCGAACGACGCGGACGGCGACGTCTTCCTCCTGGCTCAACTTCGGGACGGCACGACGGCGCGCATCGATCCGGAATGAGTCTGCCCGGCGAGCGTAGCAAA
>DASXWF010001300.1:0-2404 GCA_036503835.1 Polyangiaceae bacterium
TGCACCGCGCATGAGATGCGCGCAATCATCGCAAGCGATGATTGGCCCTGCTTCGCAGGGCGTGCCCCAATCTTTTCCGCTGGGGCTGGCGCCCCAGACCCCGCGTCCGCTTCGCGTCCGCCTAGTGCAGCTCTTTTCAAATTGACCTCATCTCACTCCCGCTGCACTAGACTGGACGCCCGTGGCAGCGAAAAAAAGCAGCGCGGCGGACTCAGTGCGCTGGCACGAGCAGCCACAGACTTTTCTTGAGTAGCTCCCGAATTTCGAGATCTGGTTCTCCGGTACAGACTCGGCTGACAGCAGCAGCAGCCTCGCGTCGCCGAAAGCCCATATTGCAGAGCGCGACCCGCACGTCCGCACCGGCGTCGCGGCTCGTCTGCCGAGAGTTGGCGTGCGGTCCTGCGGGCTGCTGCTCGCCGGACTCTTGCGCGCTTTCCGCGCGACGCGCTGGAGCGTCGGCGCGAGCCCCGGACGCCTCCGCCCGAGCCGCCCCCGCCTCGGGCGTGGACTGCCTTCGTGCGCTGATCTTCGCCCCGATGTGCCGCGGCCCGAAAACCTCCCGCGCGCTTGCCTGATTGTGCGCGCTGCAGAACAAGCAGAGGTTGTCGAGCTCCGAGCGCCCTCCGAGCGCAAACGGTTGCTGGTGCTCGATCGTGAGGAACCGACGCTCGCCGCAGCGCCGCCCTTCGGCATCCACGAAGGTGCACTGCGCTGCATCCCTTTCCCAGACCGCGCGCTCGATCTCGACAGGAACGTGCCGCGAACGTTCTTTGAGCTTTCGTGCCTTGCGCGCCTGTCCCACGCCGAAACGTTTGCGAGTCTCCTTCTCGAGGAGGGCATCCAGCGCTCGTTCGAAGAGCTCACCGAGATCGCCGCTCGGAACGGCGTGGCTCAAAAGCTCGCGAGCTCGCTCGAGCTTCTCACGGAGCTCGGCCCCGGCGCTGAACTCGACGCGCCAGCGCGACGGGGATAGCGGTTCGAGTCTCGCGCGGGAACCCGTCGCACCTGCTCCGGAGCAGGTGAACGGACGCGATCCTGCGAGGACCGGGTGGTGGTCCAAATCCAAGAGCGCGGGGCTGCTCCGCATCCGAAATCCTGAGACTGGTTTGCCCTCCGGCTAGCTGATCCGCAGACGCGCCCGCCCGTTCGATCGTAGCCGTCACGTCGGGCCGGGGAAACCAGCGCGCGATGATCTCTTCGATCTGCCGCTTGGATTTGTCGCGAGCCTCGGAAAGCAGAGGGCCGGCGTTCTCCTCGTTCAGGTGAGCAGACAGCAGGAATAGGCCGGTCAGGTGAATCGTTCCAGCTCTGAGCGCTTCCAACACTTCGGGTACGCGGAGAGCGAGGCGTGCCACCCGGTGACGTTTGAGCGCCGCGTCCTCCGCGTAGCCCAGTCGCTCGATGCAGTACCGGAAGAGCGACGACGTTGCGTATGCGAGATAGAGCCGCCGCCGCTCCATCTCGACGAGGTGCTCGATCACTTCGAGCGTCGCGCCCCGTTCGGCTTGCACGAGCGAAGGCAAACGGGCGACGAGCTCAGCATCGGAAAGGGTGATGAGCGTGGACATGCTTTTCTCATACCACCTTGTTTTGCGCTCTTCCGGGGCGTCCACGCGCTGCTTCACGGCGTCAGACGCCTGCGAAGTCATCGCGACTTCAATCGCGCTTCACAGCGTCAACGCGGCGCCGCAACGCCGCACGCGCGGACCAGCGAGGCTCGAGTGCGGGCCCCTGCTCCGAAACCTGGCAAGGAAATTCGCCAGCAGCCGATAAGAAAACGACCCTTCGGGAGTGGCCTGCGCTCTCGTTCGTTCGACGGCTGCCAAGCACGAGACCGGCGCCTGGCGCGCGCTTCGCGGGCGGGACGGGCCACCCGATGCACGAACCACCCGAAGCTGAATCACGATACGCGGTCTTGTCCCTCCGGCCTCACCTTTCGGCACGCCGCAAGGCCCTGTGACGGCTTTTCGGGCACGGGCACGTCTAGGGGGGCGGCGGCAGTTCTCTAGCTTTCACCGCCCAGCCGACGCTCGAAATCCTCCACCGCCCGCTCCGCTCGCTCGAGCTTCTCCTCGGCTTCCTCCAGCGCGCTCTTCCGTTCGTCCCGCTCGCGCGTGAGCTTCTCGACTTCGGCTTTCGCGGTACGTAAGAGTCCTTCCAATCTGCGCCGTTCGACGCGCGCCCGCGCTGCCTCTTCCTCAGCGCGCCGTTTTTCCGCGGCCGCCGCAGCGCGCGCCTCTCGCGCCTCTTCGCCCTTCGCCGTCCCCTCTTTCTTCTCCGCCTTGCTCCCCGCCGACTTCGGCTTGTCCGGCAGCGCCTCCAACCCGACGGCGTCGAAACCCGGTGGATCGCGATCGGCGCCGAGCGCCCCCGGCGGATCCGGCTCGAACCCGCCAGCGGCCCC
>DASXWF010001301.1:0-1643 GCA_036503835.1 Polyangiaceae bacterium
GCGCCGCTTCGAGTACGGTTTCGGCACCTTCAAGCTCGACTGGGCGCTGTCAGCGCCGGTTCCCTGGAGCGTGGAAGCCGCGCGCAAGAGCGCGGTCGTGCACGCCGGAGAAAGCCTCGACGACCTCACGAGCTTCGCGAACGAGGTGCGCGGCGGAGCGCTCCCCGAACGCCCTTACCTCGTCGTCGGCCAGCACACGCTGGTGGATCCCTCGCGCGCGCCGGCCGGCAAGCACACGCTCTACTGCTACTCGCGAGTGCCACCGGTGGTGCGCGGCGGTTGGACGAGCGCCGCCGAGCGCTTCGCCGACCGCGTCGAAGAGCGCATCGAAGGCCTGGCACCGGGCTTTCGCTCCACGATCCTCGCGCGCAGCGTCCTCGCGCCGCCCGACCTCCAGCGCATGAACGCCAACCTGACCTACGGCGACCTCGGCGGAGGCTCGAACGCCTGGCACCACCAGCTGCTCTTCCGGCCGGTCTTTCCGTACTTCCGCTACCGCACGCCCGTGCGCGGCCTCTACCTGTGCTCGAGTTACGCGCACCCGGGCGCGGGCGTCCACGGCATGTGCGGCTTCAACGCCGCGCGCATGGCCGCCCGCGATTTCGCCTGACGGCGCGCGGCTACGACTGCGAGCGGCGCCGGCGCGAGAACAGGCCGAGGCCGAGCGCCAGGAGCACGACGGCTCCGAAGGAGCGATCGCGCTGCGCCGATGTCATCGAACAGCCGCCGTGCGTGACGACCCTCGTTCCTTCGTCGTTGGTTTCTCCGGTCGGCGCGACGCCACCGGTCGCGTCGGTCCCGGCGCTGGCGCCGGAATTGCGCGCGCCCGTGCCGGGCTCGCCGGCACCGCCGGTGCCGGGTCCGGCACCGCCCGAGCCGGTGGGGTTCGTGCTGGTACCGCCCGTGCCGGTGCCGCCCCTGCCGGCGCTGGAGATGCCGCCGATCCCCGCTCCGCTCGGCCCGCCGGCGTTACCCAGGGTGCCGCCTACGCCGGTTCCCGACGTGCCGGCCGTGCCCGGATCTCCGTCGGGCACGCACGTACCCAGGTCCGCGATACCGCCGCCACTTCCGGCCAGGCTCACGCCTCCCGAGCCGAGCCCTCCCGAACCGAGCCCGCCCGAGCCGAACCCGCCGGAACCGCCTGACCCGCCGAAGCCCGTGCCACCGAAGCTTGCCCCTGCTGCAAAGCTGGCACCGGCCGGAATCGCCGAACCTGCTCCGCTGGAGCTCGTGCCGCCGAAACCCGTCCCGGCAGTACCGCTCAAACCGCCGCTGCCTCCGCTGCTGCCGGCGGAGTGCCTGCAGTAGAAACCTTCCGCGCACTGTTGGTCACTCGTGCAATAGACCGTCTCGGGCGTGCAGTAGCGAGTCGGGGCGCAATCTTCCGGACAGCTCTCGGCGTCTTCGTCGTCGCCCGTGCAGAGTCCGTCCCCGCAGAAGGGCGCATTCGGGCCACCGCCGGTACCCGGGAACGTGGGTTCGGGGCACGTGTAGCCTTCCGCACAATCGCTCGAGCTCGTGCACTCCGCAGCGACGCACCACTTCGAGAGGACGCAATCGCTGGGACAGCTCTCCGGCGACTCGTAGACGATTTCACACACCAGGTTTCCGCACACGAAAGGAGCCACCGGCGCGCCGTTGGC
>DASXWF010001302.1:0-3631 GCA_036503835.1 Polyangiaceae bacterium
GCGCCGCTTCCTCCGGCGCCCGCGCCGCCGCCTCGACCATCGGGAGCCCCGCCGCCACCTGCGTCTCCGCCATCGTCGCCTGCTTCGCCGGTGGGCCTGCTGCCGCCCGACGTGCCGCCGCTGCCCGACGTGCCGCTGCTGCCCGACGTGCCGCCGGAATCACCCGCGCTGCCGGCCTGCGGGAGCGAGTCCGTGCCGGCGTGTCCGGTGGCGCCGGCTTCGCCGCTGTCTCCGCCCGAGCTCGATTCGCCGCTCCTGCCGGCGGAGCCGTGGCCGGATGCTCCGCTCGTGCCGCCGGTATCGGAGGGACCCTGGTCCTCCGTGTCCGAGCACGCGAACGTGCCGTGAACCGTTCCCGCGATGATCACCGCCCAGACCGCCGATCGCAAACTCATGAGACGGAAGCTCCCCAGCCAGCGCGTGTCGCGTGGCTTCGCTGAGTCGCTGCACGGTACAGCAACACGCGCGTCGATCGCCATCGGCTTCAGCCATGACCCCACCGATCGGTGGGGTCATGTGGGCGCCTGTGCTCTCGCGCGAACGCACCATCACTCCGCGGCGTTGCGTCCTGCAAATGTGGACGCTGTGCTTGGCTTCAATCCCGGGAGTGAAGCGCGCGCGGGCAGATGACTCGCGTTCGCGTTGGTGATTCGCGTTGCTTATTAAGGGTGACGCGCGCCGCGGCCGGCGGCGGCTGGTTCGACACGGGCTTGCAACATTCGAGGCTCGTGTCGCACCGTGACATTTCTGCCACCGCGCGAAGTTCGCACGAAGGCCCGGCGCGTCCGGAGGCTTCGTGTCCGCGTTGCGTTGAGACGAGAAATGCGCGCAAGAATCGCGGCTTCAACAGGAAGGGTGATGCGAATCCGCTTGACGGAAGACCTGGCGACTGGAACCATTCTTCCAGTCGCAGGCCCGGTGGTCGGCTGCGACGGGCGGGAAAAACTGGATGAACGCGGTGCAAGACTCTGCCGAGGGCAATTCCTTGGAAACGGCGCTGCCGAGCAGCAGGCACCTGGGAAAGTACCGGGTCCTCACCGAGCTCGGCCGCGGCGGGACGGCGAGCGTCCACCTCGCGATGGTGCGGGGCGAGAGCGGCGTCAGCAAACTCGTGGTGCTGAAGGTATTGTTGCCCGCTCTCGCGGAAGAGCCGTTCGCGGTCTCGAGCTTTCTGGACGAGGCGCGGCTCGCCGCTCAGCTCAATCACCCGAACGTGGTGCAGACCTACGAGGTCGGTAACTTCGGCGATCGCCACGCGATCGTGATGGAATACCTGGAGGGGCAATCCCTCTCACGGATCCTGGCGCAGGCGGCGCTCGAGGGTCGCGCGATGCCGTTCTCCATGCACCTTCAGGTCCTGATCGAGGCGCTGGAGGGGCTGCACTACGCGCACGAGCTGAAGGGGTACAACGGCTCCGACCTCAACATCGTGCATCGTGACATTTCGCCTCAGAACGTCTTCGTCACTTACGATGGGCACGTGAAGGTGCTCGACTTCGGCATCGCGAAGGCGGCGTCGTCGTCGACCCACACGGCGACCGGAACCGTGAAGGGAAAGATCGCGTACATGGCGCCCGAGCAGATGGGCGCCGACCCGGTCGATCGACGCGCCGACATCTACTCGCTCGGCTGCATGCTGTGGGCGACCGCCACGGGTGTGAAGCTCTGGAAAGATCGACCCGACGTGCAGGTCCTGCGCGCGGTCATGGTGGGCGAGGTTCCGTCGCCGAAGAAGGTCAATCCTCGCTGCCCGGACGACCTCGAAGGCATCGTCATGCGCGCGCTCGCTCACGACCCGGCAGACCGCTATCCGACGGCCCGCGCCCTGCAGCGCGACCTCGAGCGTCTCGCCGAACGCTGCAAGCCCGTGAAGCAGCGTGAGATCGGTGAGTTCGTTTCGAACCTCTTCGCGCACACCCGCGCGGAAATCCGCACGGGAATCGAACGAGGGCTCGCGTCGCTCACTTCCGCCGACGCGATCACGTCGATTTCGCCGGCATCGCCGACGAGCAGCTCGTTCTCGCGCGTGCTGACGCCTTCGAGCTCGGCGGCGGTCGCGGTCGAGGTTTCGGAAACGTCGCGAGGCCGGCCGCGCTTGCGGCGCAGTGTCGTTGCGGGCGTCGCCCTGGTCGCCGCTTCGGCGGCGGCCTTCTGGTTGCGGACGGGGCGTACGCTCGAACCGCCACAGCCGGTCGTCGCCGAGCAGGCCGTGAAGGCACCGGCGGCGGCGGCGGCCAGCCCGATCGAAGCACCGCCTCGGCTGGAGCCGGTCGTGGTCCCCGCGCCGAGTCCCGTTCCGGATGCGGTCGCCGTCGTGGAAGCAGAGCGGGACGACACCAAACTGCACTCCGCGGTTTCGATACGCCACCGCGACAGGTCCGGAGGGCGAGCCGTCGCCGCGCCGATCGCCGCGCCGGTCGCGCCCGCCGTTCCCGCGCCCGCTCAGCCGGTTGCGCAGACGAGCGCGGAGCTCGCGCCCGGTCCGACCGCGGGCAACTCGCCGTGCCCGAACCCCTTTTTCGTCGACTCCAACGGAATCAAGCGCGTTCGTCGCGAGTGCATGTAGTGCGCGCGCCTCACCCGAGGGCCAGGAGCGCGTTGCTCCCGACCCTCGGACGAGAAGCAGCCTACGGCCTGACCTCCATGCCGATGATCTGCACGTTGCGCGGATCGCAAGGAGCGGGGCAGGTCGGGCCGCCCGGATCGCGGCTACCGGTGACGTAGAGGCGGAGATAACGCGTCGTCACTTGCGTGAAGGTCGTGGTGATGGTCGCGTCGGCGGCCGTCGCTTCCGTTCCCACGACGGTCCAACTCGCGCCGTCGTCCGACACCTCGACGGTGTATGCCGTCGGGCCGCGCTGACCTCGCGGAATCATGGTGACCGAACCGACCGCGATCGGGACGCCGAAATCGACGGCCAGCCACTCGGGATTGGCGGGATCCGGGCCTTGTCCCGCCGTGCTCCCCGAGGACACCCAGAAGGTGCTGGCGGAGTTGTCGAACGCGAATCGAGGCGGCTGCGCCGCCTGGCTCGAGCTTGCCGACGCGAGCGGGAACGGGGCCAGAGGATTGGTGAGATTTCTCGCCAGATCGGTGGAGAAGTTCAACGTGAAGTTCACCGACGCCGGTGTCACGTTGGTGCCGCTGGCGCTCACCGTGAAGGTGCCCGTGCCGGTCGAAACGTCCGTGCCGACGAGCGCGATGCTGCCGACCGTGGTGCTGCCCGGAACCAGATCCAGCGTCTGGGTCACGGGCGTGGGCAGAATGCCGGCCACTGCCGGGCTATCGAGCGTGATGGTGACCGGCTCGGTCGCGTTCGTGATGTTGACGCGCGCGATGGTGTAGCTCCCCGGTGCGATGGCAACGGGCGAAATCGGCGCCATCGAGAACGTGATCGGGGCGCTGCCACCCGTACCGGCTGCGCCGCTCGTGCCGCCGGTTTCGCCGCCGGTGCCCGCAATGCCTCCAGCACCGCTCGCTCCGGCGCTGGACCCGCCGGTGCCGGCGTTTCCGCCGCCCGTGCCGTTCGAGCCGGCGTCTCCACCGCTCGTTCCGCCCGCACCGCCAGCGCTGGTGCCTGCGGTCGATCCGCCAGTGCCCGCCGTGCCGCTGGTGCCTGCGGTGGATCCGC
>DASXWF010001303.1:0-2566 GCA_036503835.1 Polyangiaceae bacterium
CGCGCGGAGGCCGAAGGCCGAGCACGACGGGATGTACTTCGTCGGCCCACGTGGGGGCAGCCATTCCTACTCGAGCTTCAATGCTTTACCCGCGCACCCCGCGCACCCCGCGCAGCCGCGCAGCCGCGCACCCGCGCACCCCGCGCAGCCGCGCAGCCGCGCACCCGCGTTCGATCAATCCGAGAGTCGCCCTGCGCGAGCGGTGGCTAGCGCTCCGCGAGGATTGCCTTGCCGCCGGCGCGCAACGTGCGCAGCACGGCTTCCGCTCTGGCGACGACGTTCTTCGGCAGCGGCGCGTAGTCGAGGTCGATCACGAAACGCTGGCCTTCGTGCAGCGCCCACCACAAGAATTCGGCGAGCGCTTGGCCCTTTTCCGCGTCGCGCGCGTCGCGGTAGACGAGTAGGTAGGTGTACGCCGCCAGCGGGTAGGCCTCGGCGCTCGGCGCGCTCGCGAGGGAGACGTGGAGTGCGTCGGGCATGGGGACGGTTTCCGCCGCTGCGGTCGCCGCGTTGGGCGCGGGCAGGACGAAGGCTCCGGCGGCGTTGCGGATGGCGACGCGCGAAAGGCGGTTCTGTGTCGCGTAGGCGAGCTCGGTGTAGCCGATCGCTCCGGGCGTGGATTGGAGTTGGCCGGCGACGCCTTCGTTGCCCTTGGCGCCGATGCCGGCGGGCCAGCGCACGAGTTTGCCGGCACCGACACGCTCGCGCCACGCCGGGCTGGACTGCGCGAGGAGCTCGGTGAAGATCGCCGTGGTGCCGCTGCCGTCGCTGCGGCACACCACGACGATCGGTAGGTCGGGGAGGACGATTCCGGGGTTGTGCGCCTTGAGCTCGGGGGCGTTCCAGCGCGTGATCTCGCCGAGGAAGATGGACGCGAGGAGCTCCGGGGTGAGACGCAGCACGACCCGCACGCCCTCGAGGCGGTAGCACACGACCACCGAGCCGACGGCCATGGGGATGTGCAGGAGCGTTCCGGGCGCGCCGCGCGCTTCGTCCTCGAGCATCGGTACGTCCGTGGCCCCGAAGTCGACGGTGCCCGCGACGATCTGCCGGACGCCGCCGCCGGAGCCGATCGATTGGTAGTTGATGCGTACTTCCGGACGCAGGCGGTGGTACTCGGCGATCCACTTCGAGTAGAGAGGATAAGGAAAGGTCGCGCCGACGCCGTTCAGCGAAATGTCGCTTTTCGAGCGCGAGCACGCAACGCCGCCCGCGAGCAGCAGCAGGAACGCGCGGCGTCCCGGCGCGGGGGCGTGCCCCCGTGTGGTCCACGATCGCAGGCGCTCAGCCAAGCACCTCGCGTGCCTCGGATCACGAGACGTCGTGAGGGCGCATTGGTGACGATTGAGTGACAGAGCTCCAGAGCGCCCCTCGAAGCGCGGACGCGAAGCTCGAAGCTCGAAGCTCAGAACGCGGCCTGAGCCGCCAGGATGGCCTCGGTCTTCTTGGGGTTCTTCGTCGGCGTCGGATTCGTCGGATCGTAGTGGGCGACCGCCAGCTGGATCTTGGCTTCGTGCTTGTGGAAGAGCCAGGCGACGCCACCTTCGTAGTGCCAGTAGTGATCGCCGGACACGTCCATGTTCGGCTCGACGTCGCCGATGCGGAACATGGGTTGCAGGTGATCGAACAGGGTGTAGCCGACCTGGAAGTAGGTGCCGTGGCCCTCGGTGGCCTTCCCGTTGTTGATCGTCTGCGACGCGTCCCAGGCGTGGATGTACTCGGCGACGGCGTACACGTCGTGAGCCGCGTACCTCAGGTCCGCCTCCAGCCGGTCGCGGCTCGAGCGCTTGCGCTTGCCGACGGTCGTGTAGCCGACGCCCGCGATCGTCGCGCCTTCGATGGGATAGCCCTCGAGCCGGAGCGCGAGGTCTTTCTCGGTGTCGTTGTCGATCGCGTTCTGGCCGGAGCCGTTGAAGATGCCCGCCGAGTAGCCGAAGTAGTCGCCGATCTTTTTCTCGAGGCGGATGCCGATGTCGCGCTTGTCGCCGAATTGGCGCGAGACCGGCGCGCGCTCTGGGAAGAGCAGCTTGGACGAGGACGAGTAACCCTCGAGACTGACGGGGATCTTGAATTGGCCGAGCGAGATGTCGACGTAATCCGTCATGAAGGTGATGAAGTAGTCCTGCAGGATGGTGAGCGCCCCCTGGGCTTGCGCGACGTCCACGCTGCCGCCCGAGCTCCCCGCGGCTTTGACGGTGCGCGCTTCGAGGGCCCGCGCGGGATCGATCATGATCTGGTAGGCGAAGCGCTTCGGGATGATTTCGCCCTTCACGCGGAGCTCGGCGCGGCGCAGGCGGAAGTTCAGCGTCTGCTCGTCGGCGAGGGGTGCGGTCGCGCCCTCGGGCGTCTGGTCCTGGAGGCTTCCGACGAGCCAGAACTGGAGCAGCGCGGCGGGCTCGAAGAAGCCGCCCGCGCTTCCCACCGAGAGCCGTTTCGGGTTTTCGGCTTCGGACGGCGCTGCGGGGGGGCTGGCCGGCGCAACGCTCGCGGGGGCGGGTGGTACCGGCGCGGGAGCCGGATTCGCTGCCGGGGGTGGCGCCACCAGGGCCGGCGCGACGACCGGCGC
>DASXWF010001304.1:0-2782 GCA_036503835.1 Polyangiaceae bacterium
CAAAAGCACGGTGGCACGGTGCGCGTGAGCAGCGAGGTCGGGCGGGGAACGACCTTCGTCGTCAGTGTTCCGCTCGGTCGAGGCCACCTGCCGCCCGATCGCGTCGACGAAAGCAAGCCGCCGGCGCTGGTCGGGGAGCAGCTCACCTCGGCCCTGCTCGAAGCCAAGCAGTGGCTGCGCGCGAGCCTTTCCCCCGAGCCGTCGAGCTCCCCGTCGGACCGGCACCCCGACGCCGAAGCACGCGGGCGTCTGATCGTCGCCGACGACAACGCCGACATGCGCGCGTACCTCGAACGTTTGCTCTCGCCCCACTGGGAGGTCGACGCGTTTCCCGACGGCCGAGCCGCGCTGACAGCCGCGCTGGCGGCGCCTCCCGACCTGGTCCTCAGCGATTTCATGATGCCCGAGATGGACGGCGTGGCGCTCCTGCACGCGCTGCGCGCCGACCCGCGCACCAGCACGGTGCCGTTCATCCTGATCTCGGCGCGCGCCGGCGAGGAAGCACGGCTCGAGGGGCTCGAGACCGGCGTCGACGACTACGTCGTGAAGCCCTTCGCGGCTCGGGAGGTGCTGAGCCGCATCCGGACGCACCTCGAGATGGCGAAGGTGCGGCGAGCCGCCGTGGAAAGCGCACGCTCTCTCGCGGAGACGCGCGCTCAGCTGCTAGGCCGCCTCGAACAGGAGCACGCCGCGCTGCAGTCCGCCCACGAGCAGCTCAAGTTCACTCAGGCGCAGCTCATTCAGTCCGCGAAGATGGCTTCACTCGGCGAGCTCGTGGCCGGCGTCGCGCACGAGATCAACAATCCGTTGTCCTTCTCGCTCGGACACCTCTCCACGATCGAGCGCAGCCTCGGCTCCGTCGCCGAGGTGCTGGGAGACGAGATCCGCCGGACGGCCGCCGCGCCCTGGGAGCGAGCTCTGGCCCGACTTTCCGAGATGCAGCTCGGTCTGCAACGCATCCGGACCCTGGTAGAAAAGCTTCGCACGTTTTCCCGGCTCGACGAGGGTGAACGCAAACGCGTCAGCGTGCGCGAGAGCATCGAGTCCGTGCTCGTCATCCTGCGCCACCGCTTCGAGGAACGCATTTCGGTCGTCACCCATTTCGGCGAGCCGGACAGCCTCGACTGCAACGCGAGCCTCTTCAATCAGGCCGTGATGAACCTCGTCACGAACGCGATCGATGCCATCCAGGGTCAGGGTTCGATCACGCTGACGGCGGGAGCGCGCGAGGGCTCGTTCGAAGTCAGCGTCGCGGATACCGGCTCCGGCATCCCCGAACGCGTTCGAGAGCGCGTCTTCGAGCCCTTCTTCACGACCAAGCCCGTCGGTCAAGGCACGGGACTCGGGCTCTCGATCGCGTTCTCGATCGCGAAGCAGCACGGCGGAACCATCGAGCTCCTGCCACGAGACGGGGGCGGAACGGTCGCCGTCCTCAGGCTTCCGCTCGGGCACTGACTCCTGCGCCTTCGGTCGACGAGGTGTGCCGGGCCCGTCGCGTTTCGGGCCTTCGAAGGGCGCATCACCAGGCTTTTGGGCCGAATCGCGCTCGAGCGGGCCGCGGGCTCGCGTTTTCCTGCTCGGAACCCCTCGCGCGTCGCGCCGGACGCAATATGCTCCGGCCCAGAATGGGGCCTCGTGCCGACACCTGGTTCAAAGTTTGGATAGGCGATCCGCTCGATCGGGCGATCGCGGCCCTGGCCCGTTTCCAGACCGCGTGGCCCTGGCCGATCACGCTCGCCGGGTCGGTGCTGTTCGTCTTCGGGCTCTGGCTAGCCGGGCACCTGGAGCTCCGGACGCGCTTCGACCAGATGCTGCCGGACGACCACCCGAGCGTCACGGAGTTCCGCCGCGTGCTCGACCACGTGGGTACGAACACGAAGGTCTCGATCGTGCTCGAGGCCGAGGGCGCGACCAGCACGAAGGACCTCCGCGCGTTCGGCGACGCGCTCGTGCCGAGGCTCACGGCGATCGGCAAGCCGCTGGTCGAGAACGTGGCGACCGGCGTCCAGGGCGCGCGCACCTTTCTTGCGGCGCGGGCGGGCCTGTTCGCGGACAAGGCCGAGCTCGAGAAGCTCGATTCCGATCTCGAGCGGCGCATCAATTGGGAAGTCGGAGACGCCCTCGACCTGAACCTCGAGGACGAACCGCCGCCCATCACCCACGAGTCGCTGGCCAAGCGCTTCCGGCTCGAGCAGGAGCAGGAGCGATTTCCGGACGGGTACTATCAGTCGAAGGACGGCAAGGTCCTGGTCGTGCTGGTGCACACGGGCGCCGCGCTCGGCGATCTCGAACGCTCGCAGGCCGTGTACGACGAAGTGCGAAAGCGGGTGGAGCGCGCGAAGGCGGAGCTCGCGCCTCCGCCGATCCGCATTTCCTACGCGGGCGACGTGGTCACCGCCCTCACCGAGTACGGAAGAATCAGCGAGGATCTGGTCGAGGTGGGCGTGCTCGGCACCTCACTGGTGCTCGCCGTCGTCTTGCTGTTCTTCATGCGCGTTCGCGCGCTTGCCGCGCTCGGCTTCACGGTCGCCTGCGGTGTGGCCTGGACGTTCGGCGCGACCTACCTGGTGCTCGGCCACCTCAACGTGGCGACCGGATTCCTCTTCAGCATCATCGCCGGGAACGGGATCAATTTCGGAATCCTGTACATGGCGCGCTACTTCGAGGAGCGGCGCGGCGGGAAGAGCGCCGAGGACGCTCTGCGCATCGCGCACGAGCGCACCGCGCCTTCGACGCTGACGGTCGCGATGGCGAGCGCCGCGGCCTACGGTTCGCTCGGTGC
>DASXWF010001305.1:0-2729 GCA_036503835.1 Polyangiaceae bacterium
TACGAGACGTGCAACGCCAACTGCACCCCCGGCCCGCGCTGCGGCGACGGGGAGGTGCAGGAAGAGTGGGGCGAGCAGTGCGACGACCTGGGCGACCCCAATTGCAACGGCTGCCAACCGATCGGCGTCTGCGGCGACGCCTTCGTGCAGGAGCCGCCTGAGACCTGCGACGACGGCGTCAACGACGGCAGCTACGGGCACTGCACCGCGCAGTGTCTGGAAGGGCCGCACTGCGGCGACGGCGTGGTCCAGTCTTCGTACGAGCAGTGCGACGAGGGTCCCGGCGGCAACGACGGCGGCTACGACGAGTGCTCACCGTTGTGCCGGCTCGGCGGCTACTGCGGCGACGGCGTCGTGAACGGCCCCGAGCTGTGCGACGACGGCGTCAACGACGAGTTCTACGGCAGTTGCACGCCCGACTGCGGCAACTTCGGCCCCCGCTGCGGCGACGGCGACGTGCAGGAGGAGTGGGGCGAGGAGTGCGACGATCCGAACGACGAGAACTGCGAAAATTGCCGGCTCGGCGCGCAATGCGGCGACAGCGTCGTGCAGAGCGGCGAGGCCTGCGACGACGGCACGAACGACGGCGGGTACGGCGAGTGCGGCCCGCGCTGCGAATACGGCCCGCGTTGCGGCGACGGCGTCGTGCAGTCGGCGCACGAGCAGTGCGACGACGGCGACGGCAACAACCGGGGCGGCTACGGTCAGTGCGCGCCCGGCTGCGTCTACGGCCCGTACTGCGGCGACGGCAAGACGCAGTCCTCCCGCGAGGAGTGCGACGACGCCAACAACCGGAACGGCGACGGCTGCAGCTCCGCCTGCCGCAGGGAGACGCAAGTCCCGCGCTGAGCTCTGAGGGCCGCGGCTACTCGCAGGCCTTCGGGAATCGGTGCGCCATGAGCAGCATGTAGAGCGGCCGGAGCGTTCCTGGAAAGTACGTGTCGTCGTCGACGGACGTCGTGAGCCAGGCGTCGGTGTATTCTTTGGCTTTCGCGCTTTCCGACTGCAAGGCGCTCATCGCGAGGCCGCCGCGGAAGTTGCTGTTCGGCTCGAAGAGGCGGGCGATACCGCCGTTCCCATCGACGTAGGTGGCCAGGTTGTCGAGGAACGTGACCGCGCGGGGCTCGTTGAACCAGACGTAGTCGGTCGCGACGCGCCACGGCGTGCGCGATGCGTCGGGACCGTACTGGCCTTCTTCCCCCGCCGCGGGGGTGCCGGCGGCGTCGCTCCAGTCCGGAACGAGTCCGCTCTGCGCGGCTTGCAGGAGCGCGAGCAGTTCGTAGCCGTCGTCCGCGACGGCGTTCCAGCTCGTGTCGTTCGTGAAGGTCGCGAAGACCTTGAAGTAAGCCGGCGCAATGTACGACGGGTTCGTGCGATCGCAGCCGCCGAAGTTGTCGCCGGGCTTCAAGATGACGTTGCCGTCGCAGCTAGCGAGCTCGGTGCTCTTGATCGCGGCGATGAGCTCCCGCGCTTCGGCTTCGTAGCTCGCGCCCCAGCTGCAGCTCGCCTGGATCAACGCCATGGCCGCGTCGAGCTCGCCGTCCGTGGCCGAGCCTTCGGCGGTCGCGGCGCCGCAGGCGCTGGTTTGCCACTTCATCACTCCGTTCGCGTTCTTGTGCTTCTCGAAGTACGCCCAGAGCTTGTCGAAGGAATCGCGATCAGCGTTGCCTGCCGCCAGCAGCATCCCGTACGCGACGCCTTCGGAGATGCAATCCCCCTCGTCGCGCGGCACGCAGGCGGTTCCGTCGCCGCAATCGCGCAGGTGGCGCGCCTTCCAGCGCGCGTACTCCGCGGCGAGGACGCTCTCGTCGATCGTGCGCGCGCCGGTGTACCCCGGCGCGGGCGGCAGCGCGTCCCCGCCGAGCTCGGCCGCGGCGAGCGGCAGGAAGTCGTCCACGCAGACGTTGAAGTCGCCCGCCACCGAGCCGTCCAGGTAGACCTGCACGCTGTAGATCGAGTTTCCGACCTCGCGACCCGCGTCGTCCACTTCCCACGTCGTCGGGACCTGCGCCCAGGCGACACGGTAGTCGGTCGTGGCGTCGAGCCTGCCGACCAGCAAGGGCTGGTTGCCCGCCTGCGGTTCGTCGAGGATGAACTGAACGCGCACCGGTCCCGGTGAGCTGCCGCTCAGGGCGATGCGAAACCCGTCCACTTTCCCCGTGGGGTCGTAGGCGGCCTTGGCCGCTCCAGCCGGCGGGTGGTTCAAGTCGAAGGCGATGCCCGCGCCCCAGTCGGCCTCCGCCCCGGAGAACGTCCCCGAAACGCAGTACTTGCCGTTCACGAACGGATTGCCCGTCTGGGTGGTCGAGACACCGTCGCTGATCGCGTACACCGGCCCCTGGATGCCGAGCGCGTTGTCCTCGAGCCGCATGAAGCCGTCGCTGTTGAGGTACGGCCCGGTCACGAGGGGCGGAACATTGTCCGGGTCGTACAAAGGTTCGAACTCGGCGATGCAAAAGTCGATGGGCCCCGCGGCGTCCGAACCCGGCGCGAGCACCTGAATCGCATACAGGTTCTCCGCGACGCGTTCGCCGGCGTTCGCCACGCCCCAATCGAGCGGGACCTGCGCGTTCGCGATCCAATACACCACCGATTCGTCGAAGGTCCCGAAGATGAACGGCGGGACGCCTTCGCTCTCCGCGTTCGTCACGAACTGCACGCGCACCGGCGCGGGCGTCGTGCCCACGAGCCGCATGCGAAAGCCGGTCAGCTTGCCTGCGTGGGCGTAC
>DASXWF010001306.1:0-3041 GCA_036503835.1 Polyangiaceae bacterium
CCCGCCGCGTCCGCCTCTCCCGCCCGAGCCCTTCCCGCCGCGAGCCTGCTCGGCCGGCGACTCCGAGGGCGGAGGCCAATCCAGACTGGTGCGCGCCCCGCACGCCACGAGTAGCAAGCCTCCGAGCCACCGCATCGGCCCACCCTTGTCCGCGCCGGCCGGCCGCGTCAACGACCGCGCCGCACGCGAATCGACTCCGGATCGAAGCGAACCGTAGCCGGTGGAGGCGGCTCGGCGCCGAAGTGCTCCGCCAGGGTTTCGGCTGCTTCGCGACCGGAATGATTCCGGGGCTTGTAGACGTCGGGATCGCGCGCGAGCGGCACGGGAACGACCTCGCCGCCGCTCGCGATGCGATCGAGATCGTCGATCACCGCTTGCATGGAGGGATAGCGATTCTCCGGGTGCTTGCGCATGCAGCGCAGCACGACTCGCTCGAGCCTCGGGTCGAGATCGTCGGCGAGCCACGAGGGCGGCGGCGTCGGCGAGAACAGGTGATGGCTGAAGAGGTCGGCGCCCGTATCGAGATCGAAGGGCAGATGCCCGGTGACCAGCCGGAACAACACGACGCCGAAGCCGTAGATGTCCGTACGCGAATCGACGGGATCGGCGACGACTTGCTCCGGCGCCATGTACTGCGCCGTCCCGAGCACCAGGTTCGTGCTGGGCGGACCTGCGTCCGGATCGCGAGTGTCCTTGGCGAAGCCGAAGTCGATGACCTTGACGTGCATCGACGCGCCGGGTTCTTGCACGAGGAACAGGTTGCCCGGCTTCACGTCCCGATGAACGATGCCGGCGGCGTGGGCGGCCGCGAGTCCCAGAGCGACCTCGCGAGCGAGCGCGAGCGCCTCCGCGGTCGCGAGCGGCGCGCCGTGCTCGAGGTAGTCCGAGAGCGGCTCCCCGGGCAGCGCCTCCATCACGACGTACGGCAGCTGGTCCTCGAGCTGCGAGACCGCGAACACCCTCCGTACCGCCGGGTGGTTCACCGCCATGGCCGCGCGCGCGCCGTGCACGAAGCGCAGACGGATCTGGGCATTTCGCAACGCATGCGGGTGAAGCCATTTCACCACCACGGGAGCGCCGCTCTCGTTGTCCTCGGCGAGGTACACCTCGGCTGTACTGCCCGAGCCGAGCAGGCCGGCGATGCGATATCTCCCGGAGAGCAGAAGGCCGTCCTTCTCACTCCTCTGGGTCACGAAGTCCTCGAGCCGCAGCGATCCTGTCCGGGCCATGCGACGCTTGGCGTAGCCGCGGACGGCGGAGGGCGCAATTCAGGGCGATTTCTCGCGCGATCGGCGGCGTGCAGCGAAACGCGACACGACGATGCTCGCGACGCACCCACGCCTACACGCGCGCTCCTTTTCGTACGTCTGTTGCGATGTGGGACCGTGAGCGAAACTGGCGGACGCTGTCGGAATTGATGAGACAAATCGTATCGCGCGACCTCAACACACGTGAAGAGAAGTCGTACCATCGTAGTGGTGCACTCATACCTCTCTTCAGCGCGCGCGTTCGCGAGCTTCTGCATGCTGCTCGTGCTCGCGGCGTGCTCCAGCGGCGACGAGCGCGACCCGCTGCGCGGCGCCGGCTGGCAGGGAGTTTCGGGAGTGCCGCAGGTCGAGAGCTGCACGCCGGGGACCGACCGCGAATGCGGAGAGACGCTCGACGCGCGCGACGGCCACGTCACCTGCTACCACGGCACGCAGACGTGCGAGGACGACGGCCGCTGGGGTACGTGCGGCAACGGCGCCCTCGAGACCAAGGCGTGGACGCCGAACATCCTGGGCCCCGGCTATCGGACGCTCGCGCTGACCTCGCCGGTCGACTGCGAGAACAATCCCTGCGACCCGGGCTGCCAGGTGTTCCTCGAGGATCCGCCGACGTCCACTCCCGTGCAGACGACGGGCGGAGGGTCCATCTACGACTGGAAGGAAGGCTCGCTCGCGAGCTATCCGAACGGGCTCGTCAAGAAGGGCCTGATCGAACCGTGCGAGACCGGGGAGGACTGCCAGTACAACACTTACTGCTCGGCGCCGAGCGCGGACGCCTGCAAGCACAGCGTCTGTCGTTCGGGCGCTTCATTGCAGGACGGCTGCTCGGACTGCGCGACGGCCGTCTGCGCGAAGGATCCGACCTGCTGCGTCGAGAAGGTCGAAGTCGACACCTGCGAGCACGATCCCTGCGCGCGCGGCACTCGCCTGAAGACGGGCTGCAACTCGTGCGTGACGAAGATCTGCGCCCAGTACCCGAGCTGCTGTGCCTCGAACGGCACCTGGGACAGTACGTGCACCGCGGCGGTGGCTTCGGTCTGCGGCAACAGCTGTGAGTGCGCGTCCGGCACCACGACTTCCAACGGCCGCTGCTACAAGTACAATTCCTCCACCAAGAAGCGGGATTCGGCGCGCAGCGACTGCAAGGCGACCAGCAGCAGCAACGATTGGGATCTCGTCGGCATCGCGGACGCCGCCGAGAACACCCTGGTGCGAACCTGGGGCGACGCGAACGAGGTCTGGATCGGCCTGAACGAATCCGCCAGCAACAAGTGGACCTGGCTCAGCGGCTCGCCTTCCGGGACCTGGGACCAGACGCCCCGCACCGGCCTCTACACGAACTGGATCAGCAACTCCGAGCCGGGCACCGACTCCTGCGCCACCATGGACAACGGCACGAGCGGCAAGTGGAACGGCAGGAGCTGCAACGACAGCTACGCCTCCGTCTGCGAGGGCCCGCCCGAGACGATGAAGAAGGCCCCCGTGCCGCCGCATGCCTGGGCGGACAAGTGCGTGGCCATGGTCGCCAGTGTCTGCGACGCCACCTGCAACACGGCCAACCCCGACGACACGCGCGGCACCTGCACGCCCTGGTACCCCGGCCGCACCGATCCGAACTGCAACGGCATCGACCTCGCGGTCGGCGTGCCCTGTGACGGCATCATTCCCGTCTGCAACCACGGCAAGTCCCCGGCGCCGGCCGGCGTGCGCATCGTCCACTTCCCGGCGAACTCCCAGCAGTTCCCGGTGCCGAGTCCGGACCAGTCGCATCCC
>DASXWF010001307.1:0-1550 GCA_036503835.1 Polyangiaceae bacterium
CGAGCCCGATCCACTGGTGAAGGTGCTGCTCGGCATGTCCTTGGCGCTGCTCGTGGTGCTGGCGCTCTGGGCCTACAAGACGCATGGGCACTGACGGCGCCGGCACGGCTTCGGCGCGCTTCGGCCTCGACATCTCACGACCCGCGCTGGTCTCGGCGCTGGTCTTCGCGATCGGATGTGCGAGCGGCGCTCCCGCCGCGGAGCCCGCGCGCACGCCGAAAGCGAGCGGATTCGCCGCGTACCTGCCGCTCGAGGACGCCACCGTATTTTCGTACGCGACGACGACGGAACCCGCTGGAGAACGAGGCTTGCTCGTGCTCGAGATCCGCCGGCCGCGCGCGGAAGTCGCGGAGCTCGTGGTGGCGGGACGAGTCAGGCGCATGAACGTCACGGCGCAGGGCATCGCGCACGTGACCGGCGGCTTTCTCCTCCGGGCGCCGCTCGCGGTCGGCGAGAACTGGCAGGGAGACTTCGGCCACGTGCGCGTGACGAGCATCGACCGCAAGGTCGCGGTCCCCGCCGGTCGCTTCGAAGGCTGCGTCGAAACCGTCGAGGAGATGACCACGAACGCGGGCACCAAGCGAACGACGACGGCTTACTGCCCGGGCATCGGGATCGCCCTGCGCGAAACCGAAGCGGAGCAAGAGGGCGAACGCGCGGTCGAGCGCATCGCGCTCAAGAGTTACGGCAAGCGCTTCTGACGCTGCTCCGAGCGCGTGGAGTCAGCCGCCCGCGTCGGGCTTCTCGAGCACGATCTCCGAGGTAACGGTGCAAACGCCCTGCTTCTTCTTCAGGGCGACCCGCTCTTCATCGGGATATTCGGCCGTCACGATTTCGAGCTCCGCCGAGCCGAAACTCCAGCACTCGCAGAGCAGCGCGTCGACGGTGACGTTTTTTTCACCCCCCGCTCCGCTCTCACCGCCGTCGCCGCCGCTCGCGGCGGTCTGCGACGGCAGCCCTCCGTCGACCTTGTTGCCCTCGCGATCGGCCGCTGAGCAGAAAAGCACCTTCGGGACGCCCGGGTTCGCGAGCACGAACTCCTCGGGATGCTCGGGATCACCTGCACCGTAATAAAGCCGTACCACGGTATCGCTCGGTAGCGGCCCTACGGCGGCGCTGATCAACACCTCGAAGTCGGGCCCCGTCGGACACGGCTGCTGCGGCTTTTTATCGGGCCCGCAAGCCGCGACGAGGACCAGAAGATAAGTGAGCCGGCGCACCACCAAGACGCCACCTAGGGTACTCCGGATGCGTTCGTTGGGGAACTTCGCTTCAGACCCGCATGCACGAGCTTGTGGCCAATTTCTGGCTGCGACCGTAGAATGCGGGGCGTTACCGGGCCGTGTTCGCGGGGGCACGCCCCGTCGATTTCCCGTCGAGGTGCCACCGTGAAAACCGACTCACTGATCCGCATCGTCACGTCGCTGGTGGCGCTCTCCGTCGCAGCGTACGCCTGCAGCACCGATACCGGGACGAATCCCGAGACCGGGCTGCCCCCGGGCAGCGGGGGAACGCGCGCCGGCCGCGGGCCGCAAGCCGGAACCGGCGGA
>DASXWF010001308.1:0-3811 GCA_036503835.1 Polyangiaceae bacterium
CGTGCTCGAAAGTCGGGGAGAGGCCGAAGCGGCGCACGAGGTCGTCGAGAACGTGGTCGTGACGGTAGGCGAGGCGGCCGGGCTTCACCTCGAGCGCCACGTGACGGTTGCCGAGGTGGTAGGCGACGCGGGCGAGCAGGAGTGGGTCGCCGGTGTTCGCCACGCTGAGCTCTTCCGCCGCCGGCTCGAGCAGGACGGCGTACCCGTCGTCCGTCTCGAGAAAATCGCCCCCCTCGAGCGTCGTGCCGCGCGGCAGCAGGATCGCGAGCTCCTCGCCGTTCGTGAGCCTGCCGAGCAGGCGGCTCTTCTGCCGCGCGTCGAAGTCGAGACGCAACGTGCCGGCGCAGGGGAGCGCCGGGCGACCGTGCTGGATGGAACGCGCCGTCCGCATCGTCTCAGAACAGGAAATAGCGCTGGGCAAGCGGCAGGCTGCGCACCGGTTCGCAGGTGAGCAGCGCTCCGTCGGCGCGCACCTCGTAGGTCTGCGGGTCCACTTCGATCTTCGGGAGCAAGGCGTTGTGGACCATGTCGCGCTTGGTGACCGTACGCGTGCCCCGGACCGCGACGACGCTCTTCTGCAAGCCGAGCTTCTCGCGCAGGCCCGCCTCGCGAGCGGCCTGCGAGACGAACGTGACGCTCGTTCGCGGCAGCGCGCCGCCGAGCGCGCCGAACATGCGCCGGTAGTGGACCGGCTGCGGCGTCGGGATCGACGCGTTCGGATCGCCCATCGGCGCCGCCACGATCATGCCGCCCTTGATGATCATCGCGGGCTTCACGCCGAAGAAGGCCGGCGAGAACAGCACGATGTCCGCGAGCTTGCCCGGTTCGATCGAGCCGACCTCGCTCGCGATGCCGTGCGCGATCGCGGGGTTGATCGTGTATTTCGCGATGTAGCGCCGCGCGCGGAAGTTGTCGTTCCGCGCCGGGTCCTCGCTCAGGGAGCCGCGCTGGACCTTCATTTTGTGCGCGGTTTGCCAGGTGCGAATCCCGACCTCCCCGACTCGCCCCATCGCCTGGGAATCGGAAGAAATCATACTGAATGCACCAATATCGTGAAGAATATCTTCAGCGGCGATCGTCTCGCGCCGAATGCGCGACTCGGCGAACGCCACGTCTTCCGGGATACTGGGATCGAGGTGGTGACACACCATCAGCATGTCGAGGTGCTCGTCGATGGTGTTGTGCGTGAAGGGCCGGGTCGGATTGGTCGATGACGGCAGCACGTTCGGCTCGCCGCAGGCCCGGATGATGTCGGGCGCGTGCCCGCCGCCGGCACCCTCGGTGTGGTACGCGTGAATCGTGCGGCCGCGAAACGCGGCGAAGGTGTCTTCGACGAAGCCCGATTCGTTCAGCGTGTCGGTGTGAATCGCGACCTGGATGTCGAAGCGCTCCGCCACGCCGAGGCAACAGTCGATGGCGGCGGGCGTCGTTCCCCAGTCTTCGTGGAGCTTCAGCCCCATCGCTCCCGCGACGATCTGCTCGTCCAGCGCGGCCGCCTGACTCGCGTTGCCCTTGCCGAGAAATCCGAGATTCATGGGCAGGCCGTCGGCCGCCTGCAGCATGCGCGCGAGGTGCCAGGGACCGGGCGTACAGGTCGTGGCGTTGGTGCCCGCGGCCGGACCCGTGCCGCCGCCGATCATGGTGGTGACGCCGCTCATCAGCGCGTCCTCGATCTGCTGCGGGCAGATGAAGTGGATGTGCGCGTCGATCCCGCCCGGAACCGCGATCAGCCCTTCCCCGGCGATCACCTCCGTACCGGGGCCGATCACGATGTCCACGCCGGGCTGCACGTCGGGGTTGCCCCCCTTCCCGATGCGCGCGATGCGGCCGTCCTTGATGCCGATGTCGGCCTTGACCACGCCCCAATGATCGAGAATCAGGGCGTTGGTGACGATGGTGTCGACCGCTTCGGCGTTGGTGCGCTGGCTCTGCCCCATGCCGTCGCGGATCACCTTGCCGCCGCCGAACTTGACCTCCTCGCCGTAGACGGTCCGGTCCTCTTCGACCTCGATCAGGAGCTCGGTGTCCGCGAGGCGGACGCGATCGCCCACGGTGGGACCGTACATGGCCGCGTACGCGGCGCGATCGATGCGCGTCATGGTTCGTCTCCCAGAGGACCCATCACCTTGGCCTGAAAGCCGTACACCTTGCGATCCCCGGCGAAGCGCACGAGCTCGACCTCGCGTTCCTGGCCCGGCTCGAAGCGCACCGCGGTCCCCGCCGGTACGTTCAGACGAAAGCCGCGCGAAGCCGCGCGGTCGAAGCGCAGCGCGGCGTTGGTCTCGAAGAAGTGGTAGTGCGATCCGACCTGGATCGGGCGATCGCCGGTGTTCGCGACGCTCACGCGCCGCGTCTCACGGCCGGCGTTGAGCTCGAGCTCGCCGGGTACAATCAGAATTTCGCCGGGAATCATGGGGGTTTCAGGGGATGGGGTGGTGGACGGTGACGAGCTTCGTGCCGTCGGGGAACGTGGCCTCGACCTGCACTTCGGGGATCATTTCCGGAACGCCTTCCATCACGTCGTCGCGCGTGAGCAGCGTCGCGCCGTAGCTCATGAGCTCGGCCACGCTCCGCCCGTCGCGGGCGCCCTCCAGGATGGCGGCGGTGACGAAGGCGACCGCCTCCGGGTAGTTCAGCTTGAGACCGCGCGCTTTCCGCCGTTCGGCGAGCAGCGCGGCGGTGAAAATCAGAAGCTTGTCCTTTTCTCGCGGGGAAAGTTCCATCGTCTGCTCCAAGACCTCGCGTATCGCTCAAGTCGCCCAGATGCGCGGCGCGCACGCCGCCTTGCCGAGAAGGTTCCGGCGCAGGATGCCCCAGGCGCTCGCCAGCAAACGTCGCGCGCGCTCGCCGCTCGTGCCGAGAAACCGGCAGACCGTGACCTCGCCGAGGGCGGTCACGGAGAAGAGCTCGCCGGACACGCTCGGCTGGACGCTCTCGCGGAGCTCCGCGACGAGCGCCGGCGAAGTACCGGTAGCCCACAGACAACCGTAAACGCTGCGACCGCCGAAGCCCCACGCGCCCCGCCGCTCCGCGCCGCCGCCCTCGGCGCGCAGCCGATCGAGGACGAGCGGGCGAGCATTTTGCAGGAGCTCCACGCGCTGGTCGAGCTCGCCGCTCGCGAAAGCGTCGCCGGACGCGGGCCGCCCGAGGCACACGATTTCCCAGCCGAGGAAGCGCGCGCCCGGCTCGAGCTCCACGCGCGTCAGCGTGCTCGCCCGCGAGCCGCCGAACACGATGCTTTCCTGAGGGAGCCATTCGAGGACCGCGCCGCTCCGGACGGCCAGCGCCTGGATCACGCGCGACTCGGGCCCGCGCGTGCGATAGATCTTCGTCGCCGCCGGAGTCGTCACGAGCGCATGCCCGCTCTTCACCTCGAGCGCGAGCTCGAGCTCGTCGCCGCCGGCGATTCCTCCCGGCGGGTGGAGCAGGTAGAGGTGACAGGTGCCGTCCGGCTCCGGATAGAACGGCCGCTGGACGACGAGCGGTCCCTCGTGCAGGCGTCGCGCAAGAATCGTACGGGCGCCTCGGCGCTCGAACTCGAGCTCGAGCCGCGCCCGCCACCCGGAGGGGTACGAAACTTCCGCGACGGGCATGAGCCCGCCGACTACGACGGGGCCCTCGACGGATCAACGGCGCTCGCCCGAACCGGCCGCGCGCCTCGCCCGGAGGCAGGCGCCGCTCGGAAACGCCCCCGACATCTGCCGGCCGGTCAGGCCGCGCCCGCAGGAGCCAGAGGGATCCGAATCCTCGCCAACGTGCCGCCGCCCGGCGCCGGCACGAGCTCCAGCGTTCCACCGTGCTTGTGCACGAT
>DASXWF010001309.1:0-2949 GCA_036503835.1 Polyangiaceae bacterium
CTTTCGACGCTGGTGACGAAATACAGCGTGCACAGGTCCGCGGAGAGGCTGGCGTCGATTTCGTTCACGCCCGGCCGGCTCACTCCCGGAAAGGGCAGGCCGGGACCGAGCGCGTGACCGGATTCGTCGAGCTCGAACACGAGGATGTCGTGGGGTTCGCCCGTCACGGACAGGCAGTCTTCCGTTCGCTCTTGCGCATTGACCAGCAAGAGCTTGCCGTCGGGAGTGACCCAGGTCCCGAGGTCGAACTCGACGACGCCGCAGTCGTTCGCGTCGCGCAGCGTGACGACCGCGGGCGGGCCGGACCCGTCGAGCGGCGCGGTGACGAATTGCAGGGCGAGCTGGAGGTCGCGGTTGACCATCCACCAGGCGCGCTCGCGCGAGACCGCCATGGCGTAAACCGACTCGGTGAGCGGCTCGCCCGGATTGAACGGCGCGGGCAGCGCCGTGAGCGCCGAGGCCGTCCCATTCGTTTCGAGGATCGCGCGCTGTAGCTCGTGCGCCGACTGCATGTCCGCCGCGCGATTGAAGATGAAGTTGAACGGCTCGGACAGGCCTTCGATCGGGGCGACCCAGAGCGGCGAACCTTCCAGGAAGTCGGGCTCGCTGATCGGGCGTGGCAGCGGAGCGCCCGCCTCGCGCTCGGCGTTTCCCGTCAGCCAGATCTCGCCGCCGAAGAAATCGCGCACGTAGAGGAGCGCGTCGCCGGAACCGAACGCGCGCGGAGTCCGGAGCATGTAATCCCCCGCCGCCTGGTTGAGCACGGAAAGCGGCTCCGGCTCCCCGAACTTCGCCTTCGAGAGCGCAGCGAGCGTCGTGATGTCGCCGCAGGTCCGGCAGTCGCCTTGCTCGGTGCAGTAGCTCCCGCGCGGACAGCTTCCGCCGTCGAGGCACGAGCCCTCGCCGCCGGCGCCTCCTTCCTCCCGGCCGCCGCCGTCGGTCCCGCCGCCTCCCGCCTCCGCGCCGCCTTCCCCCGAAACTCCTCCATGTGCAGCGCCCTTGCCGGCCGCTCCGCTCGTTCCGTTCCTTCCGCCGGCTCCGCTGCTTTTCCCGCCGGCCCCTGCGCTGCCGCTGCCGCCCGAACCTGCTTCGCCGGCGCCGCTGCCTGCGCTCGGGAGGTCGCCGCCCGTGGAGTTCGCGCTCGCGGAAAAGTTCGAGTCCCCGCACTGGATCGCGCACGTCAGCGCCGCCACCATGCACGCGAGCCCCCCGAAACGGCCGAACGCCATGAACCCGGTCTAGCTCCGGCCCCTCGAAATGTCGACGTCCCCGCTCATCCAGCGGCTATCGCACGCGATCGCGGCGAGCTCGCGCAAGAGCGCCTGAAGCAGCATCGGGTCGGTCACGACTTCGTAGACCATGAATTGCGACGAGCCCGCCCTCGGGACCTTCGGACGAAGCGTGACGAGGTTGCCCTCGCGTTCCAGATCGTAGCGCTCGTTCGCGGAAAGCACTCCGGCTGCGCTACCGTGGCCGGCGTCGAGCGTGCGAGCGGAGAGCTCGGTGCGCGCGAACTGCGCGTCGTGGTCGATCGCCACACGGGCTTCGACGTGGATGCCGTCGAGCGTGCCGCGCAGCATTCCGAAAGCAGGCACGCTGCCCACGATCGGGTGCTCGTAGGAGCCGTGCGCGACGAAGCCGAGTCCGAGTCTGCTCGCCGTCTCGCGCATCGCAGCGTCGCTCGCGGCGACGACGCGGCGGAGGTCGGCGTACTTGCGCTGAGACCAGCGGGTCATGCCGAACGCGATCGCCACGACGAGGGCGATGGCCGCGATCAGGACGAGGATTTCGAGGGGAGTCACGGACGAGTTGCTTCGCTCGGCCCGAGAATCGACGCAAGTGGACAGCGGTCAGCTAACCTCCAAACCTCTCGTTTCTTCTGCGCCGTCGACGCGAGCGCGGCAGTTTCGCGGGCGGATCCGACTCGCTCGTCACTCGTCACGGTCTCGAGTGTGGAGGTGGAGAGTGCAGGCGTGGTTGGTGAACCCGGGTCAGCTCGCGGAACTCGCGGAGTCGAAGTTGCGTGTTCGTTGCCGTGCGCTTCTCGACTATGAGAGTGTGTCCGCGACTTTCACTCTTAGGTGGCAATCCCGAGAGTGCTTGGAGAAAGTGAAGATTCCCATGAGGCACATGAAGCTTACCCGCGCCTGCGTCGTTCTGACCGTCGTCTCCACGTTCGGCTGTTCGTCGGAGGAAACTTCGACTCCCGAGAACACGTGGTCAATCACCTCGCCGGCCTTCGCGAGCGGTGCGGAGATTCCCAAGGAGTACACCTGCGACGGTCGTCCATTTCCTGTCGGCACGAATCCACAGCTGGATTGGACCGACGGCCCAAGCGGGACCAAGAGCTACGCACTCGTCTTGAAGCATCTCGCGATCGTCGAGGGGGTGGACCCCACGAGCCCTGACTACGCAAAGGGCTTCATGTGGGTCGTTTGGGATATTCCGGCCAACGTCCGCACGCTTCCGGCGAGCCTCGGGCGTGAAGCACTGCCGCCGCAAATTCCCGGCGCGCAGCAGTGGGCGATTCGAAATCAGTTCGGTTACTTCGCGCCGTGTCCCAATGCCGATCCGGCTGCCGCCACGCGCGTCACCGATCGCTATGGCTTCACGCTGTACGCGTTGAACACGGAGAAAGTGACGCTGCCCGCCAAGGAGGACAGCGTCGCGAACTATGCGCTCACGCTCACGAAACATTTGGACGCCGTGAACGTCGGAACGACCGAGCTCCGCGCCGTGTCGAGCGCCGTTTCGAGCGAGGCGCCCGTGCCCGTGGACATGGCGGCCCTGGTATATCCCGCCGGCACGACGCCCTAGCGCGGTGACCGACGGGCTCGACTCTCGTCGGTCAGTCGCCGCCACGGCCGTCCGGCCGCTTCACGCGTCTCGTGAAGCTCATTCCGAGACGCCCGTCTCCGCTCGAGCCACGAACAATCGCGGACTTGGGCG
>DASXWF010001310.1:0-4839 GCA_036503835.1 Polyangiaceae bacterium
GTTCGTCGTCGCGCCGGTCCCGCCGGCACCGGCGATCATCGGTGCGCCCGCTTCTCCACCGCAGTCATCCCCGCTCACGCCCCCAATCGCACCCCGGCCGGCAGTACTCATGCCCCCATTCGAGCTTGGGCTAGTACCTCCCGTCGCGCTGACGCCGGCATCCGTACCGCTGCCCGATCCGGCGGCGCCGCCCGTGCCTCCCTTGCGGGCACTCTGGCCTCCGCAAGCGCCGAGCCATACAGCCGTGCTCGCCGCGAACAGAGCACCCCACCAAGCGGGCATTCGACACATCTCCGGCGGAGCATAGCCCAAGCACGCCCCTGATCGCATGCGGGCCAGGGTCCAAAGACGGGGTCCATTTCAACGTCGCCGCGGCGGCAGAGCTCGGCCGTCAGGTGCTCTCGCGGATCGACCCCGTCAACGCAGACGGCGCGCGCGCCATTTCCGCCGCGACACCGCCGTGAAGCCTATCCCCGCCGCCGGATTTCGTCCGCCGCCCGATGTCCCGAGAGGAGCGCGCCCTGCATCCAACCCGGAATGTGCGAGGTGTGATCGCCGGCGAAATGAACACGTCCCTCGGGTCGGGCGAAGTGCGGTTTCAGATCGTAGAGCTGGCCGGGGAGGAATTGAAGGTATGCGCCGCCGGCCCACGGATCGTCCGCCCAGACTTTGACTTGGGAAGCGATCACGTGTCGTTCGAGCCCGGGGAGCAGCTGCGCGACGCGGCGGATGCCCTCCGCGGCGCGCGCGTCGGGCGCGACCGCGGCAAGCGCGCGTGCGCCGTCGTGCTTGAAGTAAGCGACCAACATGCCTTCGGGCCCGGGTCTGTCGAAGCTCGTGTGCCAGAGCTCGAGAGGATCGTCGCTCGAGCCGTAGCCGCTGAGCCCGCTTGCTTCCCAGAAGCGCGAATCGACCTGCATCGCGACCCGGGTCACGGCGCTGAAGTACGCTTCCTGGATGGCGCGCTGCTTGCCCTCCGAGAGCGGAGGATCGAATGCGACGCGGCCGAGCGGCGGCAAAGGCGCGGCCCAGATCAGGTAGTCGCCCTCGAACGCGCGCTCGCGCCCTTCTTCCGACGCGATGACGCTGACGCCTGCGCTCGTCTGCCTGACTCCGACCACCGCCGTCCGATACCGAACCCGATCATGGAGGGCCGCCGCCATCGCTCGTGGCAGCCGACTCATACCGCCGGGGATGCGCCAAACGCTTCGAGAGCTCAGGAGCATCGGTAGGATGCGCATGCGTCCGAGCGTCGAGGCGCGATCGGTCTTCGGTTCGAAAACACCGACGCCCTGGCTCGCGAACACGTCGAGAGAGATGCCCTTCCGCTTGCACAGCTCGCGCACGTCGATGTCGTGTTCGCGCAGGTTCTCCGCTGGGAACTCGGGCGACGCGATGTCCCGCATGGAGAGCATGATCGGCTGCATCACGTCCTGGAGGACGTTCCGGGGGCCGCGCTTGCGCTCGTCGGCGCTGATCTCGAGCGGGAGCTTCGACGTGTCGAAGCTCCTTCCACGCGGAGAGCGATAGACTTTGCCTCGGAAGCGCAGGACGTCCTCACCGCCGCTCGCGGGCTGAAACGGCTCCAGAGGCAGGCCGAAGCGATCGACGTATCCGAGCGCGAGCGCATGAACGTTGGGGATGCGCGCGGCTCCGAGCTCCGCGAAGTGCCCGCCTTTGAAGGGCTCGTACGCGGTAAAGATGCGCCCGCCGGGACGGTCGCGCGCCTCGAGCAGCGTCACGTCGTGGCCGTGATCGACGAGCACGGTGGCCGCGGCCAAGCCCGAGAGCCCGGCGCCGGCGATGACGATGCGGCGAGGTCGATCGCGGCGCAGCCCCTCGATTCCATGCGCGGCGCCGCCCAACCCGACCGCACCCGCGAGCGACGCCGCGCCCGCCAACCACTGCCTGCGTGTGAGCCTCACGTGAACACGCTCCAGATAGGCCCTGTGAGCAGGACGGACGCAAGCCCGAGCTCCGCCAAGGCGTGGAGCTTGGGGCCGGATTCGACCCGCCGTACGCCCGCGATCAAGAGCGCGCTGCCGACTAGCGCGACGGGGAGCAGGGCAAGCTGCGGGACGAGAGCGCGGTGGGTCCACGCCGACAACCCAGTGAGGAGGGCGACCACGACCAGAACCGCGAGCCCGAGGTGTCGGAGACCACGCGGCGCGTTCGACCAGGGTGTGAGCCGCTCCGCGGTCGCGCAGAGCGCGACGGCCACGGAGGACCACACGAGGGATGCGCCGACGTTGCCGAACGACGTTGCCCAGCCGAGATAGATCTGGCGATAGAGGAGCTCGACGGCGAGCCAGGCGTACGCCGTCCACGCGGCCACGTTGAGCAGCTTGCCGCCGCGCGCCACGTCCTGCTTGACGGTGACGTTCCTGCGCAGCGCGCGGACGGCGAAGCGCAGGCAAAGTACGGCGAACGACAACGCGAAGACGAGCGGCAGGACGACCCTGATCAGCTCGACGCCGGCGCCCGGCGATCCAACTCGAACGCCGATTGCTCCGGCGATGAGCGGGAAGCCCACCTGTGACCCGACGGCACCGAGCGTCGCCACGGCCGCGACCAGAGCCAGAGCCGCTCGAACGATGGAGGGGCGTGACATCCGGGCGAGCTTAGTACACGGCGCTCGCCGCGTGCCTAGACGCCCCCCCGGAGACCGGCTGCACGCGGCTCTGACAGCAGTGTTGAGTCGTGACGCCACGGCGAGGAAGGCTTCTCGCGGACGTTCTCCGGTTGCGTTGCCTGATTGCGCCTGTCCAGAGTGAGATTGGCGCGAATGGACAAACCACGATGCCCGCGCGTCGCGTATGTAGTGACGAGGCTCCACGTGTTTGGAGCTCGCGCCCGATAGAAAGAAAACAGGAGGAGTCGATGGTGAGCTGGGCAAAACAGTTGGAACGCGCGCTCGCGCCGTCCGTGGTTCTCGTCGTTGCAGGCTGTTCGGGAGTGGGAGAGCCGGGCGACGGTTTCGAGGACGTCGACATCGAACACGGTGCGATCATCGGTGGTACTCCGATTGCCGACAGCGATTCGGCGCTCCCCCAGGGCGCGGTCGTGCGATTCAAGGACATCGAGTCGGCGTCCTCGGGGCTCGCCCCTCTCGGCTGCAGCGCGGCCAAGGTCGGGCCCACTCGCTACTTGACGGCCGCCCATTGCGTGGATGCCTGGAACGCCAACTTCAATGCGGGCGTTCACATCTCCAATCACCCCACGGCCCCGCTCGACACACGCGAGAATGAACACACGGTGGTTGCCGTGCACTCGCATCCGTCCTGGGTGATCGCGCAACTTGCGGGCGACGGCTTCTCCCTGGTCGGACGCTACTACGACATCGCCCTCTTCGACGTGGAGCAGACGAACTCGATCCCGACGCTCGCGGTCAATGGCTCACCGGCGCTCTACGCGCCCGTGGTCAGCACCGGCCTGGTTTCGCGGTTGATCGGCTACGGCAGCGGTCGCAAGGAACGCGGCGACAACGATGCCGTGAACGCCCCGCCCGCCGCGTTCTCCGTCACCCACGATCCGCTCGTGACCCGGTACACGCATTTCTTCTGGCACGATTCGCCGCAATCCGAACCGGGCGACTCCGGCGCCCCGCTCCTCAATCACGACGGTACTCGCTGGAGGATCAGCGGCGTGGTTTCCGGCGGCTTGCTGGCGGGGTACGTCAAGCATGGACGAACTTTGCCGATCGGCAGCTGGATCCAGAATCCGAGCCCGCTGGCGCTCGCCACCGGTTCCCGCGGATACCTGATCAACGGGCGGTCCCCGGCCTGCCTGACGCAAGCAGGGCCGACGGGGAACTCGCTACAATGGGCCTGCTATCTGCCTCAGGCCGACGATGGTCAGCGCTGGACGCTTCAAGCGACCAGTACCGCGAACGC
Source organism: Polyangiaceae bacterium (assembly GCA_036503835.1). Classification (GTDB taxonomy): domain Bacteria; phylum Myxococcota_A; class Polyangia; order Polyangiales; family Polyangiaceae; genus PMG-095. The sequence goes on from DASXWF010001310.1 coordinate 3,894, forward strand.
ATTCCAGTTGAAGCGCGGCACTTCGGCCAACTGCCTCGGCACCGCGAGCTCGGCGAAGGGCGCGATGGCCGTAATCCAGCCCTGCAGCACCAGCACGAACCAGCGTTGGGAGTTCCGTCAACGCGGTGCGATCGATACGGAACTCGGAAACACCGCCCCCGGCTACGTCTACTACGAGCTTCGCAACGTGAGCACCCGCTTCTGCCTCCAGCCGAGCGGCGGCAGCCAAACGCACGGCGAGTTCTTCGTCCAGAGCGATTGCGCGAGTTCGGGTTCGAGCCCGCTGAAGCACCCCACTTCGTTCGTGCTCGTGCGCTGAGCTGGACCGAACAAGCCGACATTCCGCGCCGCCGCGCATCTTCGAGGAGGCTAGGGCAACCAAAGCGACTACGCCGTCGAGCAGCAACGATCCCGGGTTGACGTAAGGCGGGGCTTATGCGATCCACCCTGCGGGCCGGGCCGCTGGCATGGCCTCGAGCTTCGCCATCGCGTCGCGACCGTTCGGGGAGCGCTGCGGGAAGTCGGCGCCTTCATCGCCGACGTGGAGGAGGAACGCGGAATTTCTCCGAGGCGGCGAGGTGGCTGGCGAGAGCTCAGGGACAACGGTACATCCGATGAAAGCCATCGTCTTCACCCGCTACGGCGAGCCTGACGTCCTCGAACTCCAAGAGATCGAGCGCCCGGAGCCGCGGCCGGGTGAAGTCCTCGTGCGTGTTCACGCGACGGCGGTGAACGACTGGGACTGGTCCTTCGTGCGAGGCGAGCCGAAAATCTACCGCCTGATCTTCGGCCTGTCCCGACCGAAGCGCCGCTGAACACATCGGGAAAGTCGTCGTTACCGTCGTCGATTGAGCCTCGAAACGCGAGCGTTCAATCGCGAACGTTGTGCTTCCACTGCTCTACGGAGGGCGTCTCGATCCTACCGCGGTGTTCACGAATCCCGCGT
>DASXWF010001311.1:0-3388 GCA_036503835.1 Polyangiaceae bacterium
GATCTCGGCCCGGCCTCGGACCCACGGCGGCGGCCGCTCGAGGAGTTCCTGGCCGAACGCATCGCCGGAGAGACGACACCTCCGTTCACGGACGAGGAGCTCCGCTCGAGACTGGTCCGCTACTTCCTGCAGTTTGCGCACTACTACCTCGCGGCGAGCTCCGTGAGCCTCTTCCAGTCTCGCCAGTTCCATTTCCTGAATTTCCACCATCCGCTGGTCTGCGACTTCGCGAACTTGGTGCACGACCCGCTGCAGGGAATCCCCGCGTTGATGCGGCGAGAAACCCAGCTCGAGAACACCGGCTTCGACTTCGAGCGCAGCCATCGGCCGGAGGCGACCGTCGTCAGGCTGCCCGCGGCGCATCCGACGCTCGCGGACTGCTATCCGCGAGAAGACGTCGATTTCACTCCGGACGGCGCCTATTCCGTCTACAACTGGGAGCTCTTCTTTCACGCCCCGCTGCTCATCGCCAACGGGCTGAGCCGGCACCAGTCCTTCGAGGAAGCGCGCGACTGGTACCACTTCATTTTCAATCCGCTCGGAGTCGAGAGCGCGAATCCGGGCGTTCCAGCGATGAGCAAGTACTGGGTCACGAAGCCGTTCTTCGAGACGACGGACGCCGCGTACCTCGAGCAGCGCATCGAGAACGTCCTGCAGCTCCTCGCCGGAGATGCAACGGCCGCCGGCTACTCGCCCGCCGCCAAGCTGGCCCTCGAAGAGCAGGTGCGCGACTGGCGCGAGAACCCCTTCGATCCCCATCGCATCGCGAACTATCGCACGGTCGCCTATCAGAAGACCGTCGTGATGAGCTATCTCGACAACCTGATCGCGTGGGGCGACTCCCTGTTTCGTCAGGACAGCATCGAGAGCATCAACGAAGCGGCGCAGCTCTACGTCCTCGCGGCCGAGATCCTGGGAGCCCGACCGAAGCGCGTGCCGCCGCAGGCGAGGCCGCCCGTGGAGACGTTCAACGAGATTGAGCGCCGGCTCGACGTGCTCCCCAACGCGCTCGTCGAGCTCGAAAACCTCGTTCCGGCTCCGTCCGGCGACGGCGCGGGCGCCGCCGACTCGCCCCCGCTGCCGATGCTGTACTTCTGCATACCGCACAACGAGAAGATGCTGAGCTACTGGGACACCGTAGCCGATCGCCTCTACAAGATCCGGCACTCCATGAACATCGAGGGTGTGGCGCGAAAGCTCGCGCTGTTCGAGCCGCCCATCGACCCCGGAGTCCTCGTGAAAGCCGCGGCCGCGGGTGTCGACGTGGGCGCCGCGCTTTCGGACCTGAACGCGCCCCTCCCCCTCTATCGGTTTCAGATCTTGCTCCAGAAGGCCAACGAGGTCTGCGGCGACGTGAGCGCGCTCGGAGCGGCGCTCCTGTCCGCGCTCGAGAAGAAGGACGCGGAAGCCCTGAGCGTGCTGCGCCAGGCGCAGGAGCTCCGCGTTCTCGACGGGATCCGCGCGGTGCGCGAGCAACAAATCGCGGAGGCCAAGGAGAACCTCACGGCGCTGAACAATGGCAAGGAGCTCGCGCAGCTCAAGAAGCGCTACTACGAGACGCGCGAGTTCATGAACGCCGGTGAATCCGCCGCCATCGGGCTCAACGCAGCCTCCACCGCCATCGAGGCGGGCATCGCGGTCGGCTATACGCTGGCAGGCGGCCTGAAGCTCATCCCGAGCTTCCTCCTGGGCGCCTCGGGATTCGGCGGCTCGCCCCACGCGACGGTCGAGACGGGCGGCCGATCGTTCGGCGACTCCGCGGCCGACCTCGTCAGGACGCTGGAATCGATCGCACGCGCCCTCGACAAGGGAGCGGCGCTTTCGAGCACGATCGCCTCCTATCAGCGGCGCAAGGACGACTGGGACTTGCAGCGCGACCTCGCCGACAAGGAGATTCAGCAGCTCGAGCGCTCCATCGCCGCCGCCGAGCTACGCGTCGCGATCGCCGAGAAGGAGCTCGAGAATCACCTCGTGCAGACCGAGAACGCCAGAGCAGTCCAGACGTTCCTGCGCTCCAAGTACACGAACGAGGAGCTCCTCCAGTGGCAGATCGGCGAGATCTCGTCCGTGTTTTTCCAGAGCTACCGGCTCGCCTTCGACCTGGCGAAGCGGGCCGAGCGCTGCCTGCGCTTCGAACTCGGGCTGGCGGACAGCTCGTTCATCGCCTTCGGCTACTGGGACAGCCTGAAGAAGGGGCTGCTCTCGGGCGAGAAGCTGCACTACGACCTGCGCCGGATGGAGGCCGCGTACCTCGAACAGAACCGGCGCGAGTTCGAGCTCACGAAACACGTGTCACTCGCCTTGAACGATCCGCTCGCGCTCTTGCGCCTCCGAGAAACCGGCCATTGTATCTTCCGGCTACCGGAGGAGCTGTTCGATCACGACTACCCCGGCCACTACCACCGCCGCATCAAGTCCGTGAGCGTCACGCTACCGTGTATCGCGGGTCCCTACACGACCGTCGCCTGCACGCTGCGGCTTCTCAGGAACGCCGTTCGCGTCAATACGGCCAACGGCGAAAACGGCTATCCGCGCAACACCGACGAAGCCGGTCTCCCGGCCGAGGACTCGCGTTTCGTCGAGAGCAACGTGCCCGTTAGGGCCATTGCGACCAGCGGCGCGCAGAACGACGCCGGGGTCTTCGAGCTCGGTTTCCGCGACGAGCGCTACCTGCCGTTCGAGGGGGCGGGTGTCATCAGCGAGTGGTCGCTCGAGCTGTTCGCGGATCTCGACGCAACCGGTGCCGGTGACGGTGAGCCCGACTTCGGCCGCCCGCTTCGGCAGTTCGACTACGGGACCCTGACCGACGCGGTGCTCCACGTGAAGTACACGTCCCGTGAGGACGCAGGCCCGTTCAAGAGCCGAGCGATCGCGCACCTCCGCCGCTATTTCGGCGAGGGCGGCTCGCTTCCCTGGCTGGCTGCGTTCGACTTGCGCCGCGATTTTGCCTCGGAGTGGAGCCGCTTCCTTCACCCCACCGACCCGCGCCGCGGCAACCTCTTCGAGCTCCGACTGTCGCCGGAGCTCTTTCCACAGCGGGACGCCGGTAAGGCCCTGAAGGTCAACGCGATCGTCCTCTTCGCGCGCTGCGCGGACGCAGGCGAATACCGGGCAACGTTGAGCCCTCCGCTGCCCGCTTCGCCTTCCGATTCGGGCCTCGCACTCGTCAGACAGCAGGTGTGGGGCGGTCTGCACGTCGTGGAGCTGGACGTGTCGTCCAGAGCGGTGCGGGTCGAGGCGACGGGCGAACCCGTCACGTGGGTGCTCGGTGTCACTCCCCCGGGCGGCGGGAACCTGCGCGTGAGCCCCGTGACGGGACGGATGGAGCTCGAAGAGCTAGCCCTGGTGCTGAAGTACGAGTGGCAGTGACTAGTGCAGCGGGAGTGAG
>DASXWF010001312.1:0-2919 GCA_036503835.1 Polyangiaceae bacterium
GAAGCTCGAGCACGCGGCGCGTCGTCTCCGGGTGCGGGCCGTCGTCGAAGGTGAGCGCGACGCGACGCCCGCCGGGCCGCCCGCGGCACACGGCGTCGCCCCAGATGCCGAGCGCCGGGAAGGTCACGCCGAGCGTCCCGAGCCCGCCGTGCAGGAGAAGCGCGCAACACAGCCAGCCGAGCGGCGGGCTCGAGCCGGCGAGCACGCCACCGAGCAGCGCGAAGCCCGCGAGGCCGGTGATCCAGAACACGAAGCGAAGGGGAGGCATGCGATTGCGGCGCGCGCGTAGCTAGTGCCGCGTCTCATCAGTAACGATACAACGCGGCGGCACTAGCCATCCGCGAAGCGGATGAGGGGGAGAAACCGGCACCGCCGGTTTCCGGGGGCGGGACGCCCCCGAGGAAAGGCTGGTGCCGGCGCTGCGAAGCAGCGCGCTTGGCGAAGCCAAGCCGCGCTTGGCGAAGCCAAGCCCCAAGGCACCAGTGCGTGGCGTTTGCCGCGGCCGGAGCGTACCCTCGCCCGCGCCTCGTGCTCTTCAATACGCTCCACTACGCCCTCTTCTTCGGCATCGTCTTCGTCGTTTCCTGGCTTCTGGCCGGATTCCAGCGGCCCCGGCTGCTGTTTCTGCTCGCGGCGAGCTACTTCTTCTACGGCGTCTGGAGCTTCACGAAGGACGCGCAGGGCGAGCGTCACCCCTACTTTTTGCTCTTGATCTTCGTGTCGTCGAGCGCCGACTGGCTGCTCGGCAACGCCATCGCGGCGGCCCGCTCGCAGAGGACGCGCAAGCTCTGGCTCGTGGCGACGGTCGTCCTGAATCTCGGCGTGCTCGCCGTCTTCAAGTACTTCGACTTCGGCATCGAATCGGCGCGCGCCCTGCTCCTCGCGCTGGGCTTGCCGGCGCCGGACCTCGCGCTCAGCATCGCGCTGCCGATCGGCATCAGCTTCTTCACGTTCGAGTCGATGAGCTACGTCATCGACGTGTACCGGGGCGACATCGAGCCGCACCCGAGCTACGCCGAGTACCTCGCGTTCGTCGCGTTCTTCCCGCATCTGGTCGCGGGCCCGATCGTGCGCCCGCGCGATCTCCTGCCCCAGCTCGCGGGGCCGGCGCGCTTCGACCCGAAGGAGGGCAGCGAGGGGCTGTTCCTGATCGCGGTCGGGCTCGTGAAGAAGATCGTGATCGGCGACTACCTGGCGCTGAACCTGATCGATCGCGTGTTCGACGCGCCGCTCCAGTACTCGGCGCTCGAGTGCTACGCCGCCGCGCTCGGCTATTCCGTGCAGATTTACTGCGACTTTTCCGGCTACACGGACATCGCGATCGGCTCCGCGCTGCTGCTCGGCGTGCGCTTTCCGAAGAATTTCGACTCGCCGTACAAGGCCCAGAACATCGCCGACTTCTGGCGGCGCTGGCACATCTCGCTCTCCACCTGGCTCCGCGACTACCTGTACGTGAGCCTCGGCGGCAACCGGAAGGGCCGAGCGCGCACGTACCTGAACCTGCTCGTCACGATGCTGCTCGGCGGGCTCTGGCACGGCGCAAACTTCACCTTCGTGGTTTGGGGGGGACTTCACGGACTGGCGCTCGCCGTCACTCGCCTGGTGCGCGACTCACGGTCGGCCCCACCCGTTCGTAACCCGCTCTTTTCCCCGCTCAAGGTCTTCGTCACCTTCCACTTCGTGACGGCCACCTGGATCCTGTTCCGCGCGGACAGCTTCGAATCCGCCTGGGCATTTTTCGGGCGGCTCGGGACGCTCACGACGCACCACCAGAACCTGGCCCCGCAGACGCTCGCCGTGCTGGCGGTCGGGCTCGCCAGCCACTACGTCCCGGAGCGGGCCTACCGGAGCGCGCTCGATCGTTTCATCGCGCTCCCGGCGCCGGTCCAGGGCTGCGCGCTGTTCGCAACCGCCCTGTTGCTGAAAGAGATGGCGAGCCTCGACGCCGTACCGTTCGTCTACTTTCAGTTTTGACCGCCCGGCGCTTCGAATCGCCCCACTTTGAACCGGGCGCGCAGCTGCACTAGGATCCCCGACCTCCGATGGGCGAGAGCAGTTCGCAAAAGCAGAGCGAAGACACGGCATCCTCGGACGAAAGCGCGCCGAGCGCCGAGTCCGCTCCCGCCCCCGCGGCCGCGGAGACGAACGCGGGCAGCGAGCCCACGCCCGCAGCCGAGGAGGCCGCTACCGGCGGCGAGGCAGCCGCCGCGGAAGACGTCGCGGCGAAGCCGAAGAAGAAGAAGAAGCGCCGCAAGCAAGAAGCGCCCACCGGACCCGTTCGCGATCCGATCGGCCCCGACGGCCGCGAACGACCGGCGTTCGTGCTCGACTACCCGAGCGACCCGGAGCTCGACCGCCTGGTGAAGGCGTTCGAGCTCGGCAACTACGCGTTCGTTCGCGAGCACGCGCCCGAGCTTGCCGAGAAGGCCGGCGACGCGCGCGTGAAGGCGGCCGCGGCCGAGCTCGCGCGCCGCATCGAGCCCGATCCACTGGTGAAGGTGCTGCTCGGCATGTCCTTGGCGCTGCTCGTGGTGCTGGCGCTCTGGGCCTACAAGACGCATGGGCACTGACGGCGCCGGCACGGCTTCGGCGCTCTTCGGCCTCGACACCTCACGACCCGCGCTGGTCTCGGCGCTGGTGGTCCTCGCGATCGGATGTGCGAGCGCGGCTCCCCCCGCGGAACGCGCGCGCACGCCGAAAGCGAGCGGATTCGCCGCGTTCCTGCCGCTCGAGGACGCCACCGTATTTTCGTACGCGACGACGACGGAACCCGCTGGAGAACGAGGCTTGCTCGTGCTCGAGATCCGCCGGCCGCGCGCGGACGTAGCGGAGCTCGTCGTCGCCGGACGAACCCGGCGCATGAACGTCACGACCGACACCGTCGCGCACGTAACCGGCGGTCTCTTGCTGCGTAGCCCG
>DASXWF010001313.1:0-2980 GCA_036503835.1 Polyangiaceae bacterium
CGGCGGGAGCGGCGTCGCCGGCGCCGGCGGCAGCGTCAACCAACCCGTGTGTCCCAACACGTCGCGAGGCGCCGCAATGGTGGCCGTGCCGGTTCAGAACGGAGCCGCGTATTGCGTCGATCGTACCGAGGTCACCAACGCCGAGTACCTGGCCTTCTTGAACTCGGACGAAACCGGTACGGAGGTGATCCCGGGGAACGTGTGCGCCTGGAACACGAGCTTCGTACCGACGGCGAGCTGGCCGCCGGTGCAGAACGAGGCAAACCTTCCCGTCGTGTTCGTGGACTGGTGCGACGCGGCTGCTTATTGCGCGTGGGCGGGGAAACGGCTGTGCGGGCGCGTCGGTGGCGGAGCGGTCGGGTTCGATCCTCCCGACACCACCGAGAGTCAATGGTACCGCGCCTGCTCGAAGAACGACGCGTTCAAGTACCCCTACGGCGACGAGTACGAGGCCAGCAGGTGCAACGGGAACGACTACGGAGTCGGCAATCGTGTCGCCGCCGGCAGCCTGGCGTGCGAAGGCGGCTACCCGGGCATCGAAGACATGAGCGGGAACGTGCTCGAGTGGGATGACTCCTGCGCGAGCGCGAACGGCGCGACCGATCTCTGCCGCGTGCGCGGCGGCTCTTTCGAGCACGACGAGTCGCACCTGCGTTGCGACAACGAGGACTACGCCCACCGCCAGGACAAGCTCTATCACGTCGGCATTCGTTGCTGCGCCGACTCCCTGGTCGCGGCGCCCGACTGAGCCGTCCGTTCGCTTCGTCGGGCGAGGAGCGCGGGCAGCAAATACTGCGACCACGGTTCCAGGCATCTAAGGGGTGTGCTTGGTCAGGCCGGCGTGGACGCGGAGATTGGTGCGGCAGCGCCAATTTGCAGCCCGGGTGTGACCCGGGGCGGAGCCGTGGCCCTCGGAAGCCTGGTGCCCGGGGCCCTCCTGCTGCTCGCCTTCGCCACCGGCTGCGGCTCGAGCAAGCGCTCGGACGAGCAACCAGGCGGAGCCGAGACGACGGGAGGCAGCAGCAGCGGCACATCGGGCAGCGATAGCGCCGGAGAAGCGAACGGAGGCGACACCAGCCGGGGCGGGACGTCCGCGAAAGCCGGCGGCGGTGGCACAGGCGGCTCGATTGAGGAGCCGCCTCCCTGCGACGGCGTACCGGCGACCTCGCAGATCCCGCGCCTCACGAACGAGCAGTACGACCGAACCGTACGCGATCTGCTGGGCGTCTCGGCGCTCACGGACCGCGGCGGCGTGGCGCCCTCCGCGCTGCTCGTGCGCGACCACCAAAGCCAGCTCACGGAGCCCGACTGGGTCGCTTACCAGGTCGTGGGCGAAGCCATCGCCGCGCAGGTGCTGGCCGATCCGGAGCTCAAGGGACGCTTTCTCGCCTGCACGCCGAGCGGCGACGGCGCCGCCTGCTTGCACGACAGCATCGTGACGTTTGGGCGCCGCGCCTTCCGCCGCCCGCTCAGCGCGGACGAGATCGCTCGCTTCGAGAACATCGCAGCCCAGGGAGCCGCCATCACGGAACACGGAACGGCGGAGGAAATCGCCGAGGTGCTCCTCAACACTTTCCTCGTGTCTCCGTCATTTCTGCAACGCGCGGAGCTGTCGCCGGAAACGGACGCGAACGGCAACTTCGTGTTGTCTCAGTACGAGCTCGCGTCACGACTCTCCTACATGCTGTGGAACACCACGCCCGACGAGACGCTGGACCGCGCCGCGGATCGGGGCGAGCTCGCGACGAGCGAGCAGATTCTCGCGCAAGCCGAGCGCCTGCTCGCGGATCCGCGGGCCCACGACGTGGTTTCCGCATTTCACCGCTTCTACCTGCAAGTGGCGAACGGCTCGTGGCTCGAGGTCGAGAAGGATCCCGCGCGCTTTCCGAACTTCACGAGCGCGGTCTTCCCGGCGATGAAGCAGGAAACAGAAGCCTTCTTCGATACGATCGTCTTTCGCGAGCGCGGCTCGTTCCAGGATCTCTTCACGAGCTCGCTCGGCTTCGTGAACGCCGATCTGGCTCCGCTTTACGGGCTCGACCCCACCCTGTTCGGATCCACGCTCTCGGAGGTCACGCTCGACGCCGAGCAGCGCCCCGGTTTTCTCAGCCGCATCGACTTTCTTGCCACGCACTCCACCGATGACCGAGCCTCGCCCACGACTCGCGGCGCGTTCGTCCTGATGCAGGTGCTGGGTCAGCCGTTCGAGCCGCCGGCCTCGATACCGCCGGTGCTCCCGCCGCCGGACCAGACGTTCACCACGAACCGCCGGATGATGGAGGCGCTCACCGCAGGCCCCGGATGCTCGGGCTGCCATACCGTCCTGGATGCGCCGGGTTTCGTGCTCGAGGCCTACGACGCGAGCGGAGCCTGGCAAACGGTCGATGCCCTGGGCGGGCCCATCGACACCGTCGCGGACGTGCTCATCGGCGACGACACGCTGACCATCCGCGATCCCGCGGAGCTGATGCAGGCGCTCGCGAGCTCCGCGACGGCGCAGCGACGTTATGTCGAGCGTTTGGTGGCGTTCGCCTACGCGCGCGACAGCGCCCTCGACGGTTGCTGGGTCGATACGCTCGCCGCGCGCGTCGCCGCGGGCGACTACCCCGTCGTGGAGCTCTTGGCGGGGCTCACGCAAGCACCCTCGTTCCGCCTGCGCGCGATTGAGCCATGAAGCGGCGGTTTTTCCTGAAGAGCGCCGCGGGCACGCTGCTCGCCGCGCCGTTCCTCACCTCCCTGCGGGAGCCCGCCGTCGCCCGGGCGGCACGCCCTCCGCAACGCAGCGTCATTTTCCATTCGCCGTGTGGTTGCCTGACGACTCGCTGGTTCCCGAAGGTGGAAGACGGCCCGCTCGACGCAGCCGCGCTCGCCGGAACGACGCTCGACGTCCTCACGCCGTGGGTCGACAAGCTGCTCTTCCCGCGCGGCGTGCGCGCCATCAACCAGTACGGAAAGCTGCAAACCATCGACCCGCGCGCTC
>DASXWF010001314.1:0-4251 GCA_036503835.1 Polyangiaceae bacterium
CACCTCGGCCATCAGGTCGACGTCCTGAACGGCGGGGCGTCCGCGATCGAGACCATCGACCGCGCCGCCGCGTCGGAACGCGGCGGCTACGATCTCCTGCTGCTCGACGTGATGTTGAACGAAGACCTCGACGGGCTCGAGCTGCTCGAACGCATCCGCACGACCCATCCCGAGCAGCTGGCCGTGATGGTGAGCGGCCAGGCCGAACGCATCCGGGAGACGCGCGGTTCCGTGCGCTCGGTCACCTGGCTCGCGAAGCCGTACACCGCGGAAAGCCTGGCGGACGCCGTGGAGGCGCTGCTCGCGGTGCACGGGTTCGGCGCCGGCCGGCCCTCCGCGCCCGGGGCGCTGCGGCCGCGCCGCGCGCGCTGAGCGCTCAACGCGCGACGGTCGCTCGGAGGACGAGCCCGACCGCGCCGGCGCCCACGATCAAGAGCGGCTCGGGCACCTTCTTGAGCTTGATGAGCAGGCCGAGCGTCGTGAGCGCGATCAAGACCGTCGGCACGTCGATCAGCGCGCGGCGGCCGAGCACGAACGCGGCCCCGGCGATGGCGCCCGTGGCGGCGGCGGTCACGCCGTCGACGAACGCCTTCAGGCTCGGATTCTTGGCGAAGCGCCGGAAGTACGGCGCGGGCAGCACCGTGAACAGGTAGCAGGGTACGAAGGTCGCGAGCGCCGCGACGATCGCGCCGAGCGGACCCGCCACGAGGTAGCCGATGAACGCGACCGTGATCACCACCGGCCCCGGCGTGATCATGGCGACGGCCACTGCATCGAGAAACTGCTGCTCGGAGAGCCATTGGAAGCGCGTGACGACGCCGCCGTGCAGGAAAGGCACGATCGCGAGCCCGCTGCCGAAGACGAAGGCTCCGGCTTCGGTGAAGTACCAGGCGATCGTCCAGAGCGTACCGAGCGACGCCGGGCCGAAGAGGCCGCTCACGCTCCAGGCGGGAATCACGCTGAACAGCGTGGTCGCGGCGCCGAGTCGCGGGGGCGCCTTCACCAGCATGGTGAGCACCCCTGCCCCGAGAAAGATCCACACGATTTCGGACTCGGTCCAGGCGGTCACGAACGCGCTCGCGCCGAAGAGCCCCCAGAGCAGCGGATCGCGCGAGAGCGTCAGCTTCACGAGCTTGTACGCGCTGCGCGCGATGATGGCGATCACCGCCGCTCCGATGCCGTAGAAGGCGCCGCGCATCCACGGCAGTCCGCCGAACTCCAGGTAGAGGATCGAGATGGCGAGCACCATCACGAACGAAGGCAGGACGAACGCGAGACCTACGAGCGTCGCGCCCAGCACCCGCGCCCGCACCCAGCCGAGGTAGATCGCGAGCTGCGCCGCGAGCGGTCCCGGCGCGAGCTGCGCCAGCGCGAGGCCCTCCAGGTAGTCCTGCTTGGAAACCCAGCGCCGGCGTTCGACGAGGTCACGCTGCATGTACCCCGCGAGCGCGATGGGACCGCCGAACCCGAACGTTCCGAGCGACAGGAAGTAGAGCAGGAAATCCCGAAGCGACGAGGCGACGAGGTCCTGTTCGCCGGACGGCGCTTGGCCCGAAGTCCCGGGGTTCACTGCGCGCTGTGTCATCGCGGGCGCGGATGATACAGGGACTGACGCCATCCAGGCGGCCGGGAAACCGAATCGTCCGACCGGGCATTAAGACCCGACGCGAGCGTCCCGCTGGGACTGCATAAAATTCGTGGGCCGTTCCCACGTACGTACGAGCCTCGAGCGGATCCCCGAGGCGCTCGCCAATCCCCGGTGTCCATGGCCAACGCGAAGCACGATTGCCCTCGATGTCACGCCGATGTCTTCGAGAACGCTCAGTGGTGCGTGCGCTGCGGCGCCCGGCTGGACTCGCGGCATCAGACCCCGGCCAAGCTCTTCGCCGCCCGGCCGTCGGGGACGTACTCTCACTCGCGTCCCGAAGGCGCCGAGGAGACCGCGTACGCAGCACCAGCCCGGCGGCCCGCCGGCACCCGCACGGCCCGCCGGCCCCGCCGCTGAAGCGGGTGTCCTCGGACCGCTAGCCGGCCTACACTGCGGCGCGTAGTGGTCGAAGGTCCGCCAGTGTGTGCATGAGCCGCGCCCCCTCGCCTCTCCTCGCGCCCGATGAGCCGCCGGCCTTCGACGTCGTCGAAGGTCGCGGGAGCTCTCCGTACGTCATCCTCTGCGATCACGCGGCGCGTCGCGTGCCGCGCGCCCTCGCGGGGCTCGGCCTGCCGGAGTCGGAGCTCGAGCGGCACATCGCCTGGGACATCGGGGCGGCCGCTCTCGCGCGGTGCATCGCCGAGCGCCTGGAGGGGTGGCTCATCGTGCAGAATTACTCGCGCCTCGTCATCGACTGCAACCGCACGCTCGGCCATCGCGACTCGATCGCGACACGCAGCGAGGACACCGCGATCCCGGGTAACCAGAACCTCTCGGCGGAGCAGGTCACGCAGCGAGCCGCGACTCTCTTCGAGCCGTATCATGCGCGCATCCGGGAGGAGCTCGACCGGCGCGCAGCGGCAGGCGAGGATCCGGTGCTCGTCTTCGTGCACAGCTTCACGCCGGTATTTCGCGGAGTGAGCCGGCCCTGGCACGCCGGGGTCCTCTACCATCTCGATACGCGCCTCGCGCTGCCCCTGCTCGCGGCGCTGCGAGCCGAACCGAGCCTGGTCATCGGAGAGAACGAGCCCTACGCGGGGAGCCCGCTCACCGACTACGGGCTCGTCGAGCACGCCGAGCGGCGCGGTCTCCGTTACGTGGAGCTCGAGGTACGCCAGGACTTGTTGAGCGACGGAGCCGGAGCGCGAGCTTGGGGCGACCGCCTTGCGCGCCTGCTCGCGGAAGCAGCTCGGCGTTCTCGCCTCTCTGAAACCGCTCCGGCGAAATAGTTTCGTCGCCCGGCGGGCGGCCGAGTCTCTATACTCGCGGGACTCGTGTCGGAGCGACGATTCCTCGAGCCGGCGGCCAAACAGCGGGCGACCGAGGTGGTGCGCGCGATCGAGCGGGAGACGGCGGTCGAGGTCGTGGTCACGGTGAAGAAAGCTTCCGGGCGCTACCTCGGGACGAGCCTCGCCTTCGGTGCGGCGTGCGCGCTCGCCGGCTTTGCGGTGATGTGGCTGAGTCCGCAGATCTACGACGTCCGCACGATGCCGCTCGACGCCGCGCTCGCGTTCGCCCTCGGCACGGGGCTCGCCGCAAGCGTGACCGGGCTCCGGCGGGTGCTCACTCCGGCAGCGTTCCGCCGCGCGCGCGCCGAGCGTGCGGCTCGCGCGACTTTCGCGGAGCTCGGCCTCGCCAAGACGCGCGGGCGGACGGGGCTGCTCGTGTACGTCGGGCTCTTCGAGCGCGCGGTGCTGCTCGTTCCGGACAGCGGGATCCCCGCCGCGCTGGTGAGCGGACCCCTCGCCGGTCTCCGCGAGACGCTCGAGCTTTCGCTACGAAACGGGGACCTGGATGGCTTCCTGGCGGCGCTCGGCCGGCTGGGTCCGGCGTGCGGCGCTGCTTTGCCGCGCCTGGCGGACGACGAGAACGAGCTGTGCGACGACGTGGCCTGATCTCCGCCCGCTGCGCGGTGCTGGTGCTGATCGCGCTCTCCGCCGCGACGGCGCTCGCGCGCCCCGGCAGCGGCGAGACCTTCAGCGGCGGCAGCGACCTGCCCACCGGCGGCGGCGGTGGCGGCGGAGAGGTCGATATCGGGCTCCTGATCGAGCTCGCGTACCTCTGCTATCAGTACCCACCGCTCGGCGCGGTGGTGCTCGTCGGCGCGGCCGGTTACTTCGTCTGGAAGCAGCGCGCCGCGCGCGGGCAGAAGGACTGGTCGACCGGCATGCCCGCGCGCGTGGAGGTCCGCACCCGCACGCAGCGCGCGCGCGCCGATCTAGCCGCGCTGAACAGCAGCGATCCCGGTTTTTCGTTGGTACTTTTCGAGGACTTTGCGTACGCGCTCTACGCCGAAATTCAGATGACCCGCGCGCGCGGCGGGATCGGCCGGCTCGCGGCGTTCCTGAGTCCGGAGGTCGCTCGGCTGCTCTACGACCCCGCGCTCGAACGCGTGGACGGGATCGTCGTGGGCTCGCTGCGCTACGCGAGCGCGGAGCTCGGCGCCGAACGCACCCGGGTCACCCTCGAGCTCGAGGGCAACCTGACGGAGCACCGCCAGGGTCAGGCGCAGCGCTACTACGTGAAAGATCGGCTGACCTTGACCCGCGCCAAAACGGCGCGCTCCCGTCCCGCCCAGCGCGTCCGCAAGCTCGATTGTCCGA
>DASXWF010001315.1:0-6623 GCA_036503835.1 Polyangiaceae bacterium
CCCCCCCATGAGTGAGTTCGCGAATATCCAAACCCTGCTCGGCGACAAGGCTGCCTACTACCTCGAGTACAAATCGAAGACGGTCAGTAAGGAGAAGCTGCACCTCCCGTCACCGACGTTCATCGACGACGTGACCTCGAAGTCCGACCGCAGCCCGCAGGTGCTCCGCAGCCTGCAGTCGCTCTACGGTCACGGCCGGCTCGCCGGCACCGGCTACCTCTCGATCCTCCCGGTGGATCAGGGCATCGAGCACTCGGGCGGCGCCTCGTTCGCGAAGAACCCCGAGTACTTCGATCCGGAAGCGATCGTGAAGCTCGCGATCGAAGGCGGCTGTAACGCCGTCGCCAGCACCTTCGGCGTGCTCGGCTCCGTCGCACGCAAGTACGCGCACAAGATCCCGTTCATGGTGAAGTTCAACCACAACGAGCTCCTCACCTACCCGAACAAGGCCGAGCAGATCACCTGGGGCACCATGAAGCAGTGCTGGGACATGGGCTGCACCTCGGTCGGCGCGACCGTGTACTTCGGCTCGGACGGCGCCACGAAGCAGATCGTCGAGGTGGCGCAGCTCTTCCAGCAGGCGCACGAGCTCGGCATGGCGACGGTGCTCTGGTGCTACACCCGCAACAAGGCCTTCAAGGTCGGCTCGACCGACTACCACGTCTCGGCCGACCTCACCGGCCAGGCGAATCACCTCGGCGTCACGATGAGCGCCGACATCATCAAGCAGAAGCTCCCGGAGAACAACGGCGGCTTCAAGGCGCTCAACACCGGTGAGTCGTCCTACGGCAAGCTCGACGAGCGCATCTACAGCGAGCTCACGAGCGATCACCCGATCGACCTCTGCCGCTACCAGGTCATCAACTGCTACATGGGCCGCATCGGCCTCATCAACAGCGGCGGCGCGTCGGGCAAGAACGACTTCGGCGAGGCGGTCACGACCGCCGTCATCAACAAGCGCGCCGGCGGCATGGGTCTCATCAGCGGCCGCAAGGCCTTCCAGCGTCCGATGGCCGAGGGCGCGAAGCTCCTCCAGACCATTCAGGACGTGTACCTGGCGAAGGAAGTCACGATCGCCTGAGCCGGCGGCCGTCACGGATCCCGCGCTCGCCCTCGGGCGCGGGATCGCCGGCCGTCCTCCGGGACGCCCGAAACGACGGATTCAGGGACCGAGGGAGTCGAAATCCGGCGCGGGGGCCAGGCTGTCGTCCGGCGCCTCGCCTCCGTTGGCCACGGGCAGCGCTCCACTCTCGCCCGGCTTCCGGAAGGCAATTTCTTCCTCGAGCCCGGCCGCGAGCTCCTCGTCGGTGATGAGCTTCACCTGACGGGCGATGTTCATGAGCTTCTTCAGGTACTGATCCCAGCGCGGGCTGATGCTGCCGTCGGGGCTGAAGTGCTGGCGCGTCGGATCCGGCAAGATCGACGCGAGGTAGAGCGCTTGCGCGAGCGAGAGCTCGCTCGCCGGCTTCGCGAAGTAGTGCTCGGCGGCCTGGCCGACGCCGTAGATGCCCGGGCCGAGCTCCACGATGTTCAGGTAAAGCTCCATGATCTCCTGCTTCGAGAGCCGCTCTTCGAGCAGCATCGTGAGCAGGGCTTCCTGCACCTTGCGCGAGAGCGTCTTCTCGCGGCCGAGATACAGGTTCTTCGCGAGCTGCATGCTGATGGTGCTGGCGCCGCGGACGAAGCGCCGAGCGAGCAGATCTTCGCGCAGCGCTTTCTCGATCGCGCGAAAATCGAAGCCGCGGTGGCGATAGAAGCCGCCGTCCTCGCACACGAGCACGGCCGTTTCCATGTAGCGCGAGATCTGCGGATAGCGCGTGTAGTCGGCGGTCCCCGGCCCCGAGTCGGCGAGCACGCTGGAGCCGTCCGGAGCCTTGATCTCGCGCGTCCACGCCGAACGAAACCGCTCCGGCGCGAAGGCCGCGGGCGCGTCCACGACGCGGCAGTCGTTCGCGACCTTGAGCTTGACGACGAGATCGGCCGGGCGCGCCGAATCGTACTCGACCGAGCTCGTGAGCGCGAAGGTGCCCGTCAGGCGCAGCCCCGCGAGCTCGCCGATCAGCGCCGGCGGGAGCGAGCCGAGCATCGCGTCGCACGAGGCGAGCGGCACTCCGCCGCTGCCGCGGAGCTTGAGGGCGGCGCCGTCGCGCTCGAGCTCCAGATTGCCGGCGAGCTTCACGTCCCCGATCGAAACCTCGCTGTCGCCGACGCGCAGCCGCGAACCGTCGAGCGCTACGTCCGCGTTGCCGCGAAACGCGAGGCGGAGCCCCGTGAGCTCCCGGGGACCGAGCTCCGGCCGCTGCAGCGCCAAGTTCACGATCGCGCCGGAGCCGCTCGCCTGCACGATCCCGCCGGGCAGGAGCGCGAGCCTGACGTGCGCCTCGACGCTGGCGTCGCGCGTTCTCCGCAGTCCGAGCTCGCCGTCCTTCACCCCGAGCATTCCGAGGCTCACGGGACCGCCCTCGACCTCGAGCGACGGCAGGCCTTCCGGCAGCGGCAGATGACCGCGCAGCGCGAGCGGAGTCGCACCCGCCGCCGATCCCTCCACCGGCGAGAGCTCGAAGCCGAGCTCCTCGGGGCTCCTGCGCAACGAGAACCGGCTCGGCCCGATGCCCACCCGCTCGTGGCCGAAGCTGACTTCGAGGCGAGCCCGATCGATGGCCAGCGTCGCGCCTTCGGGAACCCGTTCCTTCAAGAGCGCCGTCAGCGCGGCGAGCTTCGCCGCGGTGGCGGGTGCCGTCGTGGCTACAGCAGGTGCCGCCCCCGTGACCGCGGGCGCCGCCGTTGCGGCAGCCGGAGCCGGGGGTGCTGGCGCGGGCTCGGCGGGCGTTGGGGGATTCGGCTCGAGGACGGCGTCGAGCGCACCGAGTCGCACCTGACCGAAGCGCCCGCTGCGATCGACGCCGCTCACGACCGCCCGACGTGCGCTGAGCGCGGCACCCGGGCTGTGAAATCGCACCAGATCGGCGGAAATCGTATCGGTCTGCCCGCGCTCGAGCGCTAGCCCGAAAGCTTCGACGTCGGACTTCCGCTCGTCGAGCTCCGTCCAACGCAGCGCGATGCCGTCGACCCGAAGCGCGCGCGAGCGGCCGCCCCCCTCGCTGCGCTCTGCGCGATTCCGGAGCGCCGCACGGACCTCGCCCGGCTTTCCGCGCAGAGCCACGCGACCGCCGTGCACCTCGATCGCGCGATCGCCGAACGGCACGAACACGGCATCGACGCGACCGTCGAGCCGCCCGGATTCCTGGCTCTTCAGACTCACGTCCAGGAGCCAGAGACCGCCGAAGCTCGGGCGCACGCGTCCGACCTCCGCCACGAGGCCATGCGAGAGCGCCCGCTTCGCGACCCGCGAGCGTGCCATCGGCCCCACCGCAAGCGCCGGGATGACGAGCACCAGAGCGACGACGCCCGCGATCAGCGCAATCCGACCGCGCCGGCCGAGATCGTTCCAAAGCTCAGCCACACGGGACAAAGCCACTCTGGCTTAGCACTACCTCCGCTTCAGGCCTCGGCCGAGCAGTCGGTCTCGCGCGGCGGCGGATCCGTCGTAAACTCAGCGCTTTCGAGGAGCTCGCTTGAGGACGCCGAACCCGCTGACGCTCGCGATCGTGACCTTCACCCTGGCGGGCCTGGCCGAAGCTTGCAGCTCCACGGATTCGAATCCTCCCGCTTCGGACCCGTCAGCCGGAACGGCCGGAAGCTCGGCCGCCGCTGGCTCCGGAGGCACGGGCGGCAGGGGGTCGAGCGGGACGGGGGGCAGAGCGGGAGGTGGCGCGGGCGAGACGGCGGGCGTCGGTGGCGACGTGAGTCCGGTAGGCGGAGCCGGCGGCGACGGTGTGTCGGGCGGCAGCTCGGGTGTCGGCGGCAGCTCGGGTGTTGGAGCAACGGCAGGTGTTGGCGCAACGGCGGGTGCTGGCGGAACGGGACACGAAGAGGAGCCGTACCCCAAGCCCGACTCGCTCCCGGACGAAACGGGAGCCGAGCTCTGGCTTCGTTACCCGAGAGTGCCCATCCCCGGCCGGCTCGCTGAGTACGCCGGTGCCTTCAAACTGGTGGTGAAGTCCGGAACGGGCGCGACGCTCGATGCAGCCTCCGCGGAGCTCGTGAAAGGCCTGAGCGGGCTCACCGGAACCACGGTCGCCGCGGCAGATACCATCGCTGCGGGCGCGATCGTCGTCGGTACGGGCGCAGCGGCTCCCATCCAGGATCTTCCGCTGGCGAGCCGCCTCGCGGCGCTGGGCCCGGAGGGCTACCTCGTGGAACCGGCGGAAATCGAGGGCTCCCCCGTCGTCGTCGTCGCGGGCAACACCGAGATCGGCGCGCTCTACGGGTCTTTCGCGCTGCTCCGCCACCTGCAAATGCACCGCTCGCTCGAGGGACTTTCGCTCACGAGCACGCCGCGCATCGCGCATCGGCTCATGAACCACTGGGACAACCTCGATCGAACGGTGGAGCGAGGTTACGCGGGTCGCTCCATTTGGGACTGGAACGCCCTGCCGGCGACGCTTTCCCAACGCTACACGGACTACGCCCGTGCCAACGCGTCGATCGGCGTCAACGGCGCCGTGCTCACCAACGTGAACGCGAACGCTCAGGTGCTGACGGCGTCCTACCTCGCGAAGGTGGGGGCCATCGCGAATGTGTTTCGCCCGTACGGCATCAAGGTCTACCTGACCGCGCGCTTCAGCGCCCCGATCGAGATCGGGAGCCTCGCCACGGCGGATCCGAACGACGCGGGGGTCCGCGCCTGGTGGGCCGCGAAGGCCGACGAGATCTACGAGCAGATCCCGGATTTCGGCGGCTTCCTCGTGAAGGCGAACTCCGAAGGACAGCCGGGCCCGCAGGACTACGGCCGCACCCACGCGGAGGGCGCCAACGCGCTCGCCCAAGCGGTCGCCCCGCACGGCGGCATCGTGATGTGGCGCGCGTTCGTCTACTCCGAAGACAGCCCGTCGGACCGCATCAAACAAGCGTACGACGAATTCAAGCCGCTCGACGGGGCCTTCGACGACAACGTCCTCGTCCAGGCGAAGAACGGACCGCTCGACTTCCAGCCGCGCGAACCGTTCCACCCGCTGTTCGGCGCCATGCCGATGACCCCGCTCGCCCTCGAGCTCCAGATCACCAAAGAGTACCTGGGGGAGGACACGCACCTCGCTTACCTCGGCCCGCTGTACGAAGAAGTGCTCCAAGCCGACACCGGCGCGGGCGCGACCGTCGCCCAGGTGATCGACGGCTCGTTCCACTCCCATTCGCTCACGGCGATCGCCGGCGTGGCCAACGTGGGCGAAGACACCGACTGGACCGGCTCACCGATGAACCAGGCCAACTGGTACGTCTTCGGCCGGATGGCGTGGGACCCGGCTCTCACGGCGGAGAGCGTCGCCGGCGAATGGGTTCGCGAGACGTTCTCGAACGACCCACTCGTCGTCGGCCCCGTCGTCGAGCTCATGATGAGCTCGCGCGAAACACTCGTGAACTACATGACCCCGCTCGGCCTCGTGCACATCATGGGCACCGACCACCACTACGGTCCCGCTCCCTGGGTCGACAATCTGAGCCGCGCCGAGTGGAACCCCGTCTACTACCACCGGGCGGATCCACAGGGCCTCGGCTTCGATCGCACGGAAGCCGGCAGCAACGCCGTCGGACAGTACTTCGAATCCGTACGCGATCAATTCGAGAGCCGGTCCAGCGTACCGGACGAGCTCCTGCTCTTCTTCCATCACGTCGGATGGGAAGAGACGCTCGACTCGGGCCGCACCCTCTGGGAGGAGCTCGTTCACCGCTACAGCCAGGGCGTAGACGGCGTCGGTGTCATGCGCACGGCCTGGAGCGGGATCGACGGCTACATCGACGCGGCGCGCTTCGGAGCCGTCGCCGAGTTCCTCGAGATCCAGCACTACGAAGCGCGCTGGTGGCGCGACGCCTGCCTCACGTACTTCGCGACCTTCTCGAACCAACCGATCCCCGCCGGCTACGCGGAACCCGCGAACCCGCTCGGCTTCTACCAGGAGCTTTCCTGCCCGGCGGACGTCACGAAGCCGCGCTGTCCCGCGGTGTACACCGGCAATCCGTCGCCCGCGATCCTGCCCTGAGCTCTCGCGCCATGGGTCGTCTTCCTCGACGCTTGCTCGGGCATCTCGCGCTCGCCGCAATCTCGGCCTGTTCCGCGAACCAACCCGCTCCGCGCGCGCGCCCGGCGGCCCCGAAAAGCGAAGCCTCGATCGCGGTGTGGTCAGTGCCGTGGTCAGGCACGCTCCACAACGACCCCGCACTTTCGAGGGACGGGCGCCTCGCCGTCGTATGGGTCTACACGAGGGGCGAACGCCGCCCGTTCCTCTTCCGGATGCAGGAGCCGGTCGGGCCGCTGCGAGAGCTCACCGATCTCGTGCCGGGCTTTCCGATCGACGCCACCTGGGCGCCGGATTCGCGGCACGTCCTGCTCTTGTGCGAGCGCACGCGGTACGCCTCGGAGCTCGAGCTCGCGCTCCTCGATCTCGCGCAGAGTCGCGTCACGGCGCGCTGGCCGATCGCGGACGCCGGCAGAGCCGAAGGGCCGCTCGGCTTCGTCGCCGGAACCGAGCTCGTCTTTGCGGTTCGGGACGCGACACTTCGCAGCT
>DASXWF010001316.1:0-2428 GCA_036503835.1 Polyangiaceae bacterium
ACTCTCGCAGCTCGGCAGCGAGCTGGCCGGGGCCTCGTCTCTCGACGGCTGGCCGGTGCTCGCCGGTGCGCCGCGGGGTTCCGTCGCGACCTCGCGGCGCCGTGGTCCAGGGTCATCGAGGGCCGCGAACGGATCGGGGAGCTCTGGCGCCGAGATCCGGGGCTGGACCGCCGGCGAGTCGCGCCGCAGCGAGGGCGCCGGCCGATCGAGCTCGGCTACCGGCGTTCGGCGAGGGGCGAGCGCGGTCTTCGGCGTGCTCGGCTCGGGAGTTTGCTCCGCCGGAGGTTCGGTTTCGGACGCCGGAAGGGCGGGCGCGGCGACGACGGGCGCGGGCTCGACGTCCGATTCCTGCGGTGGGTCGGGCGCCGCGGTCGTTGCCAGTGGAGGTGAGCTCGGAGCCGGAGGTGCTACGTCCGGAACCGAGTCGAAGACTTCGGCGGCGGGGGATGCAGGCGAACGCTTCCTGCCGCTGTCCGCCGGATCGCCCGCCAAGAACCCGAGCAGCGTGTGCGTTCCGCCGGCCATGGCCAGCCAGTACGCGACGATCGGCAACACCAGTGCCGGAAGCCGCGCTCGGCGCGACCGTCGCCGGGGCGCCAGCTGCTCCAGGCTGATGCGCGGGCGGAGCGCGAACTCGAGAGCCATGCAGGGCGCGCAGTTTGGGCCGAAACCTTGTCAGCGTCGATCGGAATCGAGCACCATTTGAAGTGCGTGACTCGACCTGCGCGCTTCCTTAAGCCTGCCATCCTGACCGGCGGATTGACGCTGCTCGCGACCTCGCTTCCCGTACTCGCGGCCGCCGCGGAGGCTCCCGAGCAGAGTCCCAAACGGCCGATTTCGGCCATCCTCGACGAGGAATTTCGCGAAGATACCGAGACGCGCGAGCAGCCCTCCGGCGAGCGCGTCCTGAACGAGCGGGTCGAGCAGGTACTGAACAACTTCGTCGATATCGGAGGCTACCTGCGCTCGGGCTACGGGCGGACTGGAGCCGGCGGGCCGATGGTGGGCTTCCAAGCTCCGGGCGCCGCGAGCAAGTACCGTCTCGGCAACGAGGCCGAGACCTACGGCGAGCTCATCCTCGGCAAGAATTTCTACCTGCCCGGTCTCTTCAGTCTGGACGAACCCGTCCGTGCGGACGGCACCCTGGACGGTCCGATTGCCCGCGTTCAACTGCGCGTGAGTTTCTTCAACCCGTACTCCGCGTTCGGCTCCTCCGATGCCACTTCGGTCGGCTTGCCCGAGGCCTGGGCTTCGATCGGGAACGTCCTCTCTTTCGCTCCCGCGACGAAGTTCTGGGCGGGAAACCGCTTCTACCGGCGCCATGACATTCACGTCCTCGACTTCTTTTACTGGAACACCAGCGGCGGTGGTGGCGGCATCGAGGACGTACCGCTCGGGCCCGCGCGCTTGGCTTTCGCTTGGATCGGCTGGGGGAGCACCAGCGGTCTCAGTTACGTTCCGGAGCCCGACCCCGAAAATCGCGCCGGGTTCTCGAAATCCACGTACGACCTGCGAGTCTACGACTTGCCGTTCCTGTTCGGACACTTGGAGCTCGGTCTCGCGTACGCGAACGCCGCGAGCGGCCTCGACGAGAGCGGGCGCCGGGGTCCCAACAGCCACGGCTTCGCGGCCTCGCTGGTGCACACCATTCCGGGCTTCATCAGCGACGACGGCGTGCAGAAGCTGAGCTTTCAGTACGGCACGGGTCCCGCGCGCACCTTCACGGCGGGGTTCGAGACCATGAGCTTGCCGGAAGGCACGTTCATCCGACCCGACGAAAACGGCTTCATGCGGCTGCGTGCCACCGAGAGCTTCAGCGCCAACGTCGGAGAGTACTTTTCCGTAGGCCCCGTCGTCGTCTTCCAGATGAGCCGGGAGGGCGCCGCGAATACCGATCAGTTCTGGATCTCCGCCGGCGCCCGACCCATCGTTCATTTCACCCGCAACGTGAACCTCGCGCTCGAAGGTGGCCTCGACTGGGTCAAAGACGAGGCTCTCGCGACCGAAGGCACGCTCGCGAAGGTCACGGTGGCGCCTCAAGTGTCGATCGGCAATCGCTGGGCCAGCCGGCCCGTCATCCGCGCGTTCGTCACGGGTGCTTTCTGGAGCGACGACTTCGCGGGGCGCGTGGGCGGGCCGGACTACGTAGACGACAAGAAGGGGTTGAACGCCGGCATGCAGCTGGAGGCATGGTGGTGAGCACGCCGGCTCCCCCGCTCAGCGACAGGAGTTGGGTAGGCTCTTGCGTACGCTGAGGATCGTCGCGAGCAGCGTCTTACAGCCGTTGACGTAGGCTGCCTTCCGAGTCGAGTCCATCGAGCTGCAAGTCGCCGTGTCGAAGCTGCAGAGCGGCCCGCCGCCCACGTCGCTGCAGCACGCGTTGGCGCGCGCGCAGATCTCGCAGCCGGCGTTGGCATCCACCGGCGGC
>DASXWF010001317.1:0-10093 GCA_036503835.1 Polyangiaceae bacterium
GACCGGGACCGCGCTTCCGGCTACCTGGATTCCGATTTCGCCGACCGTCGTCGAGTCCCAGTCCACCGGCGCGGCGGCGAGGTCAATCTCGATCGTCGTCGGCACGGAGAGGGAAGACAGGGCGTAGAGCGGCGCCGCGTAACAGCAGTACGCAAAGGCTTGCGTGGTTGCGTAGACCTTCACGTAACCGCTCGTGCCTTGATAGTCGAGGACGTGGATGATGGCGGTGATCCTGGCTCCAGTCAGATCGGTCGCCGGGACGGTGATCGTGAAGAACTGTGTCTGACTGGTACTTCCGGCGAAGGGCACGTCGAGCAGCGCGCAACCGTCGACACAGCCGGTCGGCGGAAGGCCCCCTTCGCCGCCCGAGCCTCCGGTTCCACCCGTTGCGCCGTTGCCGGCGCTGGTTCCTCCGGTTCCTCCGGTTCCTCCGGTTCCTCCGGCGCCTCCGTTGCCGCCACCACTACCGCCCATGCCGCCCGCGCCGCCCGTGCCTCCAGTGGCACTGCCACCCATGCCCTCGCCGCCGACGCCCTCGCCAGCGTCGCCCGAAGCATTCCCGATTCCGTCGCCGCCCGCTCCGCCGTCGCCCCCTCGTGTTCCCCCGGTGCCAGCCTCGCCGCTGGCTCCACCTTGACCGGAGTCGCCGCCGCCTGGATCCGAGTCGCCGCCGCTGGGATTGGTGCCGCCGGTTCCCGTCTCACCGCTCGCGCTACTGCCGGAGTCGCCTCCCGAGCTCGGGGCCGTACCTCCTTGCGCTCCGGTGCCGCCGGTGGCGGTGTACTGCGAGCTCAGCGCATCGAAGTCCGGCATGCAGCGCACGCACAGGCCGAAGAGGAGAAACGCGAGGGTTCGAAGAGCCAGGGTCCGACGTCCGTGTTCGAGATCCGAATGTCCGCAGCGCATTGGGCGACGACGTAGAGGAGAAGCACGACGGGGGCTTCGCCTTCATGCAGTGGCGAGTCGAGCGCCAATCCATCGAGACCTCGTCGACTTCGTCGAGGGAGCGACGCCGCCGTCTCGTCCGTGCGCAGAAACTACTCTTACCTACAGTGGCGCTCGCCGCGTGCGGCTCCGGCAACACGGGGCCGCCGGGTGTTCATCGACGGCGACGACCAGGCGCACCTGTATCGAGGCAACGGCACGCTCGGGGTGAACAATACCGATTGTCCGGTTGTCGTGCCGGGGGCACCATGGCCCGGAGGCTTCATGCGTGGTTGGATGTGCTGGTCGCGGTGGGCACTCCTCGTTCCGCTCTGCGTAGGCTGTGGGCGCTCGCGGGATGAGGCAGATCCCGGGGACGGGACTGCCGGTCAGGCAGGAGCCAGCCAAGGACATCAGGCCGGGTCGAGCGGCGACGCGTCGGGTGGCACCACGTCGGGCGGCAGCGCCACGGGAGGTGCAGGAGCGGCGTCCAGCCCGGTGGGCGGAAGCACTACGATGGGAGGTGGCGGGGACGCGACCAGCGGCGGGACCTCGGGGGGGAGCGAGGTAGGGGGCGCGGGGGGTGACTCGGCGAGTGGCGGCGCAGGCACTGCCGGCGCATCGAACGGCGGGAGTGACGGTGAAGGCGGCGCGCCGGGTGATCCGCTCGAGCCGGTACGCGTGATCCGCGGGGGGCCGGGTGCTTACTGGGATCTCACCATCCGAGGTGAAGATCTCGACTCGTACGACGGCAAGAAGGTACTCGTCCGCATCGGGCACCCCGACCGGCCACCCGAGAGGCTCGGCTCCGGCGAGGCGATCATCGAGAGCGGGGCATTCGCGCTCGTATTCCCGGCGGTTTGGGAAGCGGACCTCTACAAGACCAAGCTCGTGTTGATCGACGTGGACGGCGATGGCGCCTGTGACTCATCCGTCGATCGCTTGTTCCGGGACTCGCGCGCCGCTCGTGCCGACGTGTTGGTCGTCTCGACCTCGCAGAGCGGCGGCAACACGTACTTCAGTCACGTCGACGATGAGCCGGGGACGAACGAATGCGAGTGGTACGACGAAGAGTGGCCGCAGGAATAGCGCACCGGGGAGCGCTGGTGCCCGCGTTGCGCCACGTTCGTTGCCGCGTGACGACGTGCAAGGAACTGCAAGGCAACCCGATGCTACTGCGCCGTCGAGCGGCCACGATGCCGTAGCGCGGGGTGACTACGACCACCCCGGCGCCATCCCGAGGCGCTCCGCGGCGGCTCGGGCGCGGAGCTCGAGCTTGGCCGCCGCCTTCGTGTCGCCGTCGAGGGCCGCGCGCCTCGCACGAAAGCCGTAGTACGAAGGCACCCCGATGGGGAACACCTTGCGGTAGGCGTCGAGTCGCTCGATGACGCGCCCGGCCATGTCGCGCGCGCGCTCGTCATGGCTCGCGCTCGTGAACGCGACCTCGGCGATCGCCGCGAGCCCGCTCAGGATGGCGTGGCCGGTCGGGCGCTCCATGCTTTCCGCGAGGGCGAGAGCTTGCAGCGCGAGGGAGATCGCTTGCTCCTGCTCGCCGATGCGCACGTAGCAGAGCGCGAGCGCCGCCTGCGTGGGCATGAGCTCGTTCACGTCGCGCTCGCGTGCATTCGAAATCGCGCTCTCGAGGCCCGAGCGGGCGGCCGCCGCCGCGCCCTGGCGCAGGCGCAAGAGGCCGAGTGCCCGGAGGGCCCAGGTTTCGTGCTGGCGGTTACCGGTGCGGCGCGCGCGGCTCAAAAGGCCCGCAGAGAGGCTCTCCGCGAGCGCCGATTGGCCGCGGTAATAAGCGCTCCAGAAGCGCACGATCTGCGCGTTGCCCCAGTTGACCGGATCGCGGATTTGTTCGCAGATTTCCTGGCAGCGCTCGGCGCTTTCGTCGCTTTCGTCCCACTCGCCGCGCCCGACCAGGTACAGGCTGCGCACGAGGCGGACGTAGGCGGTGCCGTGCGGGTGCTCGAGGGCCTCGGCGGTGCGCAGCGCGCGTTCGAGGTACACGAGCGCGAGCCGGTGCACCCCGCCGAGGCCGATCGCGCCGCCGAGCTCCGCCATCGCGCCGCACAGGACCGCCGACGGCGCTTCGGGCTCCGCCGCGTGCACCGCGCGGAGTGTGTGAACGAACAGACCGAGGCCGTCGCTTTCGAAGTAGGCGATGTGGGCGAGGTGCCGATAGAGCGCCGCGATTTCGACGCCGAGGCCCGCTGCGCTCGGCCGCCGCGGGCGCGCGAGGAAGCGCACGAACTCGCCGGCAGCGCGCGGCATGCCGACGCTGTGCGACTCTTCGGGACGCTCGCCGGCGAGCGCGAGGCCGAGGCGCGCGTGCTCGGCTCGGCGCGGCAGGGCGCCGAGGCCGGCGTAGGCGTCGCTCAGCTTGCGGCGGAAGCGCAGCGCGTCGGCGGTTCGCTCGCCGTCCGGGACGAGCAGGATGCAGCGCTCGAAATGCTCGCTGGCTTCCTCGAAGGCGCCGAGATCGAGCGCTTCCGAGCCCGCGCGCTCCGACCACACGAGCGTTCGTGGCTCGTCCCCGGCGAGCAGCCAGTGCCTGGCGAGCGTCGCGGCGGGCGCGCGCGGCCGGCTTTCCTCGAGGAGCTGCGCGGCTTCGGCGTGGAGGGCCCGGCGCCGTTGGAGCAGCATGAGATCGTAGGCGACGGCGCGGAAGAGTTCATGGGAGAAGCGGAACGAGCCCGCGGCGTCTTCCACCGGCACCAGGATTCGCTCGCGCACGAGGCTCGAGGAGGAGGGGATCGGAACGCCGGCGTCCGAGTCTCTCGAGAGCAGTTGCTCGACGAGTGACCAGTCGAAGACGGTGCCGACGACGCTGGCCACGCGGACGGCCCGCGCGTCGGCCGGGGTCAGCCGATCGAGGCGGTTCGTGATGAGGCCTCGCAGCGAGGTGAGGCCCTCGCTGGGCGCGACGCTGGAAGCGTCGGCGCTCCGCTGGCCATGGGTGATCGCGCCGAAGAGCAGGAGGCACTCGACGATGTAGAGCGGATTGCCGCGGCTGTGATTTTCGATCAGCGCGAGGAGGTCGCCGGTGGGAGCGCGGCCTCCGAGCAATCGGGTCGCGAGCTCGAGGCTGGCCTCCGCGTCGAGAGAGCCGAGCTCGACTTCGTGCGAGCGCTGGCTCGCCGCGAGCACCTGCGCGAGTCCCGGCACGTCGCGAGCTCGGGAGGTGAGTACGAACAACAAACCGGGCAGGAGGCGCGCCACGCGCTCGGCGAGGCGGAACGACGCCGAATCGAGCCACTGTACGTCTTCGAGGACGATCAGCGACGGCGTCGGGACGAGATCGCGGAGGGTGTCGGTGAGCAGTTCGAGCGTCGCGTCGGCGCGCCAGGCGCTGCCGGGTGTCTCGACGCTCGCCTCCCGCTCCGGTTGCAGGAGCCAGGTCAGAAGCGGCGCGGCTTCGGGGCGGGCGAGGCCCGCGAGTTTTTCGGCGAGGCGCTGCTCGAATTCCGGTTCGCCGCTCTCGTGGCCGAGATCGAGAAACGCCGCCAACAGCTGCCGGAAAGCTCCGAACGATGTGTTCACTTCCGGATCGGCGCGCGCGATCGTGCAGGCGAGGCCACGGCGGCGGGCGCGCTCGACCAGGTCGGCGACCAGCGCGCTCTTGCCGACGCCGGCTTCCCCCAGGATGCCGACGACGGCGCCCTTGCCGTCGCCAAGCTCATCGAGCAGGCGTGCGAGGCGTTCCTGTTCACGGCCGCGACCTGCGAGCTCATGCGTGGGCTCGGCGAGAGCGGTGCTCGCCTGCACTCGCACCACGCGCAGGCCCTTCACGCCCTTCAGCTCGAGCTCTCCGATGTCCAGCGCCGCAAGATCCGGTTGGCCGTGCCAGGCATCGAGCGACGCCTGGCAGAGGAGCCCGCGCTTGGCCGCGGCCATGAGCCGCGCCGCACGGTTCATGGGCGGGCCGACGACCGCGTACTCGGCGCGGGCCTCGCTCCCGAGCACGCCGCAATAGGCCGGCCCCGAAGCCACGCCGGCGGCGCAGTGGAAACCGAGCGTCGTCAGTCGCCGCTCGAGCGCGAGCGCCAGGCGCATCGCGCGGGTCACGTCGTCAGCGTGCGTGTTGTAGGGCACGCCGAAGACCAGCAGGAAGACGAGCCCGGCCTCGTCCAGGAGGAGCCTGCCGCGCTCCAGCGAAAACGCTCCGACGACCTCGTGGATGGCGCTCGCCGCGCGTTGCAGATGGTCGAGCGCGCCGGGGACGTTCGCGTCGAGTCCTTCGATCCGCACGAACACGGGAGTCACGTGCCGGAGCTCCGACAGCCAGCTCTCGCGATGCCCGTTCCAGCGCTCCTGGACCACTCGCGGGACCATGCCCATCGGCCACGCCGAGAGCGGGAGGTCTCCCGCCGGGAGGGGCGCGCCGCGAGTGCGATCGACTGCGATCGAGCGGCGCAAGAGGCCGTGACCGTGGCGGTGGCCTTCGAGCGCCTGCGCGTCGAGCAGCCGTGCTGCGGGTGCGGCGAGCAGCACCTCGCCCCGTGCCGAATGCTTCTGGGCGACCACGGCATCCTGGACCGCCGGTCCGCCGAGCACGAGCTCCAGGCCGTTTTCGGCGTCTCCGATGCGGGCTGCCCACAGCCGGCCCGCGCCGATCCCGGTGTGGAGCGCGGGAAGCTCGCCGTCGTCCGAACCGGAGTCCTCGGCCATGCGCTGGGCGCAGGCGCTCGCGGCCTCCACCGCGCGCGAGAGCCCGTCTTCGGAGCCGGCGGCCCAATACGCGACCAGCGCGTCACCCGCGAAGTCCACCACCTCGCCTCCGGAGACGTGGACGCTCTCCACGTAACGCCCGAAGCGGCGATTCAAGAGCTCGGCGAGCTCCTCGAGGCCCTGAGCGCCACGGTGAGCGTGACGCTCGGTCAGCTCGGTGAAGCCGACGATATCCGCACACAGGCACGCACCTTCGAACCAAATGTCCGCTGGCGATTCGCTGTGCACCGCGAGGCGCGAGCCGAGGCTCTGCGGAAAGAATCGAATCAGGCTGCCTGCGTTGCGGCCGGATGCGTGATGCCGCGCCTGATTGACCATCTCGAAACGGTGGGAGTATACGGAAATAGCGAGTGGGAAAAACGCTTGACAGCTAAAGTTTCCATCACGGCGCTGGTGATCGGTACCGGCTTCGGTGGCGCGGTGGCGGCGTGTCGCCTGAGCCAGGCCGGCTTCGCGCCGCTCGTGCTCGAGCGCGGGCGCCGCTACGAACAGGCTGATTTTCCGGCTCTTCCTTCCGAAGGTGGCTTTCTACCGGACGCGCGGCGGCTTGCCTGGGGAACCGATCAGGGATTCGTCGACGTGCAGGATCTCGACGAGGTGCTGAGCGTTCAGGCCGCGGGCTACGGCGGCGGGTCTCTCATCTACGCGAACGTGCACCTGCGCGCGCGGCCCGAGATCTTCGAGCAAGCGCTGACTCCGGCCCGGGACGAAGACGGACGTCACGAAAGCGAAACGCGCGAGCACGACGCGCCGGGCGAGCAACGCGAAGACGAAGGTGGCGAGCAACGCGTCTGGCCGAAGGCGTACACGCGCCGGAGTCTCGACCCCTACTACGACCTCGTGGCCTCGATGCTCGACGTGGCGCCGATCACCGAGCATGCGGACGGCGCACGGCTCGTCAAAGCCGATCAGCTGAAGCGCGCCTCGCGCGCGCTCGGGCGGGAAGCCGAGTGTTTCCATCCGCCGATCGCCGTTGCTCGCAAAGACGGCTTCAACGCCCACGGCAGGCAGCAGAAAGCCTGCATTCAGTGCGGCGCGTGCTGCATGGGCTGCCCGGCGACCGCCAAGAACACCCTCGATTACAACTACCTGGCCGTCGCGGAAGCCAGCGGCGCCACCGTCAAGACGCAGTGCGAGGTGATCGAGATCAGCCGTCACGGCGAGAGCTACCGGGTGACGTACGTCGACCACCTGCGTGCAGAGAAGGTGGTCGTCGAGGCAAAGTACGTGTTCCTGTGCGCGGGGTCGGTGCATTCGACGCGCCTGCTCGCGTCGGCCCAGCTCGGCGCGAGCGACGAGCACGAGAACGCGCCGATCGGGCTCGGCTACTTCCCGAACGCGGACGCGTTCGGAGTCGTGTTCGACTCCAAGCACCCGCAGTATCCTTCGTGGGGGCCGACCATCACCACCGCCACGGTCTTTCGCGACCGGGACATCGGTGATCCCAACCGTGAAGCTTCGCGCTCGTGGTTCATGCTGCAAGACGGCGGCTACGCCAGCGCGCTCGAGCGCATGATCGGCCTCTTGCGATCGCCCGTGCTTGCCGGCAGAAACTATTACCCGAAGCCCGCGAACGCGGCGGACCTCGGCGCGAGCGAGCACGAACCGCCGCCGGCGGAGGCGCTACCTCGCGCGCCGGCGCTGCGCTCGCCGTTCGACGGAGTGCTCGACGCTTACGTCGGCGGTTCTCTCGCCTCCGCGCTGCCGGCACAGCTCGAACAGGCTCTCCCGCAGATCCGCGACGCCATGAGTAGGTGGATTTTTCCGATTCTCGTGGAGGACACGATCGACCGCGGCATCAGGCGTCGCCTTGCTCCGCTGTTTCGCTGGTTCCCGCCCGATTCCATGGTTGGTCGCTGGGCCTTCGCTTTCTTCAAACGGCTCGCCCGGGGCCTCGGCAGCTACGAACAAATCGCGCGTGACACCCAGGACGCGCTCGAACGGATCGGCGGGCTTCCGCGCGACGAGGTGGCCGCTCGCCTCGTCGGGTACGAGGCCGGCAGCGCGGAGCATCGCTTGATGCTGCTCGCGATGGGTCCGGACATGACCTCCGGCGTGCTGCACGTCACCGACGGCAAGGTGACCGCCGATCTCGACCTCTATCATCTCGCCCCTCGCTACCTCGATCAGGAGCTCGCCATGCGGGACGTGGCGAAAGCCCTCGGCGGCGAGCTTCGCGTCAACCCCGCGTGGTCGTTCCTCGGCAAGCCCGTCACCGTGCACAGCCAGGGCGGCTGTCGCATGAGCGAAACCCCGAAGTACGGCGTGACGGATCCCGACGGGCAGGTCTGGCACGCGCCCGGCCTCTACGTGCTCGACGGCGCGAGCCTCTCCAGCTCGGTCGGGTCGAATCCCTCGGGAACGATCGCGGCCGTCGCCGAACGCAACGTGCTCAGGTTCATCCGCCGCCACAAGCCGAATTGGCCGGACGGCGACGCCAGCGCCGGGGCCGAGCTCTACCGAAAGCACGTGACCGAAGCGGCGAAATGGGCGGACAAGGCACGCGCGGCCGGCTGGCAGCTCGATCCACCGGAAGCGCCGGCGAAGGACTACGAGAGCGTGCCGCTCGGCATCGCCTTCGACGAGACCATGCAGGGCTTCCACGCCGATCTCGTGAGCACGAATCAGGCCGTGATCGCCGCGCTCGACCGACGCGACGACGAAAGCTTCCGGCGCCTCGAAACGCTCGCGCGTCCGAAACGACAGCTCAAGGTCACGCTCACGGTTCGGACCGAGAACCTGCAGCGGTTCCTGGAGGATCTGGAACACCGCATGGAGATCGAGGGCGAGGTCTGCGTCGTCTTGCCCGGCAGCCCGGCGCCTCGCAGCTTGCCCGTGCAGGGGTCGCTCAAACTCTTCGGCGAGCGCAAGGAGAAGCGCGCCGTATTGGAGAATCCGAGCCACGCCGAGGTACAGCGCGCCATCGCCGGCAGTTACGCCAGCCGGGAACACCGCAAGATGGGCTCGAATTCACGGCGGCTCGAGCGCTGGATGGAGTACGACCTTGCGTTCACGGATCCCGACTCGGGCGCGGCCTACCGGCTCATCGGCTACAAGCGCATCAAGCACGACCCCGGCTTCGACGCCTGGCGCGACACGACGTCGCTGTTCGTTCGGCTCGAGTCGGACCGGGGGTTTCGTTCGGCCGGTGTCATCCACGTCGACATGCCGGGCTTCATGGACCAAATGCGCTCGATGCGCGTGATCGCGGGGAGCGACACGAAGGCCGCGAAGGTCAACCCCGCTCGCGTCGCGTGGACGCTCGCCACGTTCGGCACCTTCTTCTTCGGCAATCTGCAGCGCGTCTACATGCCGCAGGCGACCGCCGCGCTCGATACGCTGTTTCGGCCTCCGCAGCACGGGCGGGAGCGATGAGCAGGCGCCCCCAACCGCTGCTCAGGCGCTCGATCCCGGTGGACAACCTCGAGCTCGAGCTCTGCCGCTTCGGTCCGGAGAGCGGCCGTCGCGCCGTGTTGCTCCTGCATGGCGCGAGCGCGAGCCGCGACACCTTCCTGGTGCCGGACGGCGGACTGGTGCGCTTCCTCGGGGAGCACGAGCATGATGTGTGGACGCTGGACTGGCGCGGCAGCGCGCGCGTCGTCACACAGGTTCTCCAGCGCAGCCCGCCGGACTCTCGGGATGAGGAGTACCGCCGCTTCACGCTCGATCGCGTCGGCCAGGTCGACATCCCGCGGGCGGTCGAAGCCGTCCTCGAGCTCACCGGGAACAAGAGCCTTTCCGTGGTCGCGCATTGTTTCGGTGCGGGCGCCTGTGCGGTGGCGATCGCGCAGGGTAACCTTCACAACGTCCATCACGTCGTGCTCTCGACGCTCGGATTGTTCTACGAGGCCCCTTGGGACGGCTGGATCAAGGCGGAGGATTTCGTGCTCGAGCGAGTGCTCGCCCACTCGCCCGATTGTCGCGCCATCGATCCGCGGGACGCCGAGCGCTGGCCGGAGGACATGCAGCGCGCCTACGGGAAATACCCGCGCTGCTGGCTGCCCTCCGGAGACACGCCGGCGGACGAGATCCTGCGGCGCCTGACGTTCATGTTCGGGCAGCCCTATCCGGCGGAAGTTCTGGCCCCCGGAATCCACGGTTCGATGCTGAACGAGCTCTTCGGGGGAATGCACATCGGCCTGTACCTTCACGCCGGACAGCTCCTGAGACGCGGCTACGCCGCTCCCTTCGATCAACCCGACGTGATCGACCGCACGCGCATCACGCGGCACCACGCGAAATTGGAGCAAGCCGAGCTCTGGCCGCCTCGAACGAACTACCTCGAGCCTGAACCCTTCCGCGACAAGCGCATTACGCTCGTGACCGGCGCGGAGAATCGCCTCTGGCACCGCGACTCGGTCGATCTCATGTACGAGTGGC
The DNA here is from genome assembly GCA_036503835.1 of Polyangiaceae bacterium. GTDB lineage: Bacteria > Myxococcota_A > Polyangia > Polyangiales > Polyangiaceae > PMG-095. The sequence goes on from DASXWF010001317.1 coordinate 10,036, forward strand.
TCAGGAACGAAGCGGCGCCGTCGAAGCTCGGCGGGACGGCGGTGAAGCACGTCCTCCC
>DASXWF010001318.1:0-1523 GCA_036503835.1 Polyangiaceae bacterium
CCGAAATGACGCCGCCCCCCGCTTCGTGGGGCACGCCCCCGCGAAGCGGGGGTTTCAACGACCTGGGTCGGAAAGGAGTGCTACGAGATCCAAGCTCCTGTCGTTCGATCGGGAGCAACCCGCAGCGTATCTCATGAATGACGAAGTGATCACCGACCCAGCCGCCGGGGCGGAGCGCCGCGAGCTCGTGTGGCTCGCGGCACGTTGGATCGCCGGCCTCCTGGTCTTGCTCGCGCTGATCGCCGCGCTCGCGAGCACCTTCCGCGCGCCGCTCGAAGCGTTCGGTCGAGCATTCGTGGAGAGATTCGGTCTCGCGGGCATGCTGTTCGGCACTTTCCTCGCGGACGGATTTCACTGCCCGATCCCGCCGCAGTTCTACATGTTCGTGGCCGTCAGCTCGGGAGTCTCACAGCTCGCTGCGTTCGCGGCCATCACGCTCGGGTCGCTGCTCGGAGGCTTCGCGGGTTACCGTGTCGCGGGCAGGCTCGCTCGTTTCCAGTTCGTCGCGCGGCGTCTCACGAGGGTGAGAGCGCTGGCCGAGCCGACCTTCGCGCGGTTCGGCTACCGCTCGGCGGTGATCGCCAGTCTCCTGCCGATCGCGTATTCGGTGCTCTGCTACCTGGCGGGCCTGAACGGCTTGCCGCGAAGGGTTTTCTTCGTGCTGTCCCTGTGCCGCATCCCGCGGCTACTGATTTTCTACGGCCTCGTGCGCCTCGGTTGGTCGCTACCTTGATCGCTCGAGTCGGTGGAAGAGTCCGGGAAGTCTTCAAATGGTTCGCGCCGCGATGGGCGCTGCCGCCGCAGCGCGATCGCATCGAAGTGGTGCTCGCCGCAGCGGCGCGCTTGACTGCGGCGCCCCAAGCCGGTGAGCGGGGACGGGCGCTTCCCGCTTCCGGGAGCCGACTGCTCCGGCGATCAGCGCGGAATTGCCCGCTTCCCGCCATCGTTACGGCGCCGCCGGGCAATGCTGCTAGAATGTCGATTCGTGCATGGGTCAGGGTTAAAAGGCCTTCCGCGCGTGCTCTCTCGGCGTGCAGCGCTCAGCGTGGCGCTCGCGCTGAGCGCCGGGAATGTGCTCGCCGGCGGATCCGTCACTTCACAAAAGCTGTTCCCGATCACGCGCAGCAAGAACGCGAACATCGTGAACTACGCGGTCCGGTTGCGCGACAAGCGGCTCGACCTCGAGGATCCGATGGTCGCGTACTGGGTACTGAACGCCGAGGACGGCCGGCGCGAGGGCTTGAGCTGGCTGGAAGAGTTTGCCTACGGGTTCAACGTCACTTCCAAGGTCACGATCAGCGGCTTCCGCATGCGCCTCAAGGCCTTCTCCGCTCGCGAAATTGTGGTCGAAAAGACCGCGGACAACCGCTATCGCGCCGCGGTCACGATTCGCGGCCGCCGCGCCATACTCGACAAGATCCACGTCGCGACCGACGAGGGCGGCGTGAAGCCCACGGTTCGCTACGTCGACCTCTTCGGCAAGGTCGGCAACGAAGCCGTCTCGGAACGCCTGAAACCCTGAG
>DASXWF010001319.1:0-1920 GCA_036503835.1 Polyangiaceae bacterium
CTTTGACCGCTTCCACTTCGTAGATGTGAAGGGCGTCGAAGATAGGACCATTCACAGTCTCGCAGGCGTAGAAGTACCCGGTTCGCCCGTCATCTTCGAAGACCGCCGCAGCCCGCCCGTCTTCGGACTGCGACCCGACGACGAGTTCTTCGCCCGGTTTGGACCGTTGAACCTGGTCTACGACAACTGGCACTTCGCCCGTCCAACGTAACAGGTTTCAGCGGCGTCTGCTGCAAACCGGACATGGGTGTCCCGTCAGCGCTTTCCATCCTCGTGCCAATGACGAGAATGGGACGCGGGACATGCACCCGCCGGCGACGAATCAGAAACCGGGAGCACGTGATGCTTACCAACTCAACTTCGCGCCGGCGGGTGTGCCGTTGCCCGCAACGAATACTCAGGGAAAGCCGCGCTACCGGCTCTCCATGTCCACTTCGCTGGGTACGGCTCTGCATGTCCCGCACCACAAGCCTACGTGAGGAGACGGCATGCAGAAAGAGTTCGCTGCGTTCATCGGCATCGACTGGGCAGATCGCAAGCACGACGTGTGTCTGGCCGTGGCTGGCTCCAACAAGCTCGAGCGCCTCGTTCTCGAGCACCGGCCGGCTGCCATTCGCGCTTGGGCGGAGAAGCTCCGGGAGCGGTTCGGCGGCGCTCCGATCGCCGTTTGCCTGGAGCTCTCTCAGGGCCCCATCGTTTCGGCGTTGCTCGAGCATGACTTCTTCGTCTTGTTTCCAGTGCAGCCTGTGACGCTTGCCCGGTACCGCAGCGCGTTCGCCACCAGCCGGGCCAAGGACGACCCGACCGACGCCGAGTTCGCTCTGGAGCTGTTGCTCCGCCATCCCGACAAGCTGACCAGGCTCGCGCCCGAGAGCGTCGGGATGCGTTCGCTGCGCCGTCTGGTCGAAGCACGCCGCACTCTCGTCGAAGATCGCGTTCGACTCACCAATCGCATCACCGCCGCGCTCAAGGCGTACTTCCCCCAGGTCCTCGACTGTTTCCGCGACAAAGAGGCTGCTGTCTTCGCCGACTTCATCGAGCGTTGGCCCACACTTGAGCTTGTCCAGCGCGCTCGCGCACAGACTCTCGCCGACTTCTTCCGTGCCCACAACGTCCGCTCCGAGTCCGCCATCCAACACCGAATCGATGCCCTCCGCAGCGAGCACCCGCTCACGACCGACCAAGCCGTCATCGCGCCCATGCGCCTACTCGTCGAGACACTCCTTCCTCAGCTCCGCGCCGCAACCGCCGCGATCGTGCGTTTCGATTCCGAGATAGCTCGCCTTGGTCCCCAGCTGCCCGACTATGAATTCTTTCGTGCACTGCCGGGCGCTGGGCCCGCCCTGGCGCCTCGATTGCTCGTTGCCTTCGGCGAGCGCCGCGAGCGCTTTCCGGACGCAGCTGCGCTCCAGAAGTACGCTGGCGTCGCTCCCGTCACCGAGCGCAGCGGCAACAAGTCCTGGGTCCATTGGCGCGTCGCCTGTCCCACCTTCCTGCGCCAGACCTTCATCGAGTGGGTCGCGCAAACCGTCCCACGCTCCTTTTGGGCCAAGGCTTTCTATCAGGCCTGCCGCGCTCGCGGCATGCGCCACCAAGCCGCCCTGCGAGCGCTGGCCTTCAAATGGATCCGCGTCCTGCATCGCTGCTGGGTTGAACGAACTCCTTACGACGAGTCCCGCTACCTCTTGGCTCTCCAGAAGCGACACGCGCCGCTGCTCAAGTTTGCCGCAAGCCCTTCCCCCTGATCATCCTTTTTGTTTGCGGCCCGCCTCAGGGTGTGAGTTGGGCGGCTCTTCCGCTGCGCGGGCGGAGTGCCCGAACTCGTTACGCTGTGATTGTCTAGTTGGATCCCTCGTCCCAGGGCTGCGGGAAAACGGCCCGCTCCACGAACCCATCGAAACGAAAGTCTGCAGCATGCTG
>DASXWF010001320.1:0-5714 GCA_036503835.1 Polyangiaceae bacterium
AAAGTCGGTCGAATACCGGCCGATGAGGCTCGGCACACCGTACTCGAGCTGAAAGAACAGGTACGGAAGGAGCGCGAGCAGCACGCCGGCCGTGCCAAGCTCGAGCGTTCGCGGATGCGGCCGCCACGCGCCCGTCGTTCCGCCCGTCGTTCCGGATCCCGCCGCGCCACGCTGGAGCCGCCACGTCTCGAGCGCGACGAACGGAAAGAGCGCGGCGGCCGACGGATTCTGCGTGGCGGCGATCCCGGCCGCCAGAAAGCCGAGACCGAGCTCGCGCCGTCCCGCGGCCAGCCAGGCCACGAAGACACCGGCTGCCGTGAGGACCTCCGGTCCCGTCGCCCGCAGGTAGAACGTCGATCCGGTGAACAGAAACAGAAACGGAGCGGCGTAGCCGACCCAGCTTCCGCGAAAGCAACGCGCCGCATACAGGCCCGCCGCCAGGGCCGCCGCCGCGTTGACCGCAGTGAGCGCAAGCAGCGGCGGCCAGCGCACGGCCTCGAGCACGAGCAGCGGGGGCGCCGCGAGCAGCGAGTAGAACCAGAAGTGGATCGAGTAATAACGCCCGCTCGGCGCGCGCACGGTCCCGACACCGTCCGGCTTGTCTCGGCTGATCGTGCGATGCAGCGCGCCGGCGACGCCCGCCAGGCGTCGTTCGCGGCGCGCGAGCCAGTACGCGTCCGGGTCGCGCACATCGGGGCTGCCGCGGGTCGCGAGCGCTCTCGCCATCACGATGTACTCGCCACAGTCGCCCGTAGGTCCCACGCGGACGAGCGCCGTCCCGAGAACGACCACCGTGTAGACGAGCGGCAACCACTTCAGCAGCCGGTGGCCCGCGCCCTGGATCACGAGAACCGCCGAGCGGCGCTGGCTTGCCGCAACCGGTGCAACAGGTACACGTAGCCGCAGCCAATCCACACGAGCAGTGGAACGAGCGAAATCGGAGTCGCGGGCAGGCCGAGCTTCTGCCCCAGATTGGAAGCGCCCGCGAAGGTCCTGATTTTTCCGTCCGCGAGCTTTTGCAGGAGGTGATCGCGGAACAGATCACCGTGTTCGCGGGCTTCGACGCCCATGCCCGTGAACCCGACCGAGGTCGCCGCGCCGAACACGAACAGCGCAATCACGGCGAAGGCGATCCAGCGCCGGCTCCCCTGCAAGGCGAGCACGAACCCCGCCGCGAGGTACGGAACCCCGGGCAACACGTGACGCGGCGCGACCGCGGCGCCGCCCCACCACATGTAGTAGCCGGAATTCAGCAGAAACAAGAGCGCGAGCGCGGCAAGACCGGCGGCGATGGCCCAGTCCTTCCGGCGGTACGCGTGCAGGCCCGCGAACATCGCCGCGATCGCCAGCACCGGCCAGAGGTGGAAGAGGCCGCGCAACGGCCCGAACGTGATGCCGTACAGCGCCTCCGCGCGAGGCCACCCGAGACCGAGCAGGCCCTGTGCGTGACCCGCAGCGAAGGCCTGGTTGGTTTCGAACGAATAGCCCGTGCGCCAGGGCGCCCCGAAAGCGGCGGTATTGTAGAGGGCCGCGAGCGCGAGCGGTCCGGCCGCGCCCAACGAAAGCGCGAGCAGGCTCCGCAACCGTTCGGCTGGTTCAACTCGAACGAGAAACCAGACGGCGATGAGCGCGGCCGGAAACACCGTCAGGTATTCGCAGGTCACGGCCAGGGCGAAACACAGCCCGGCGAGCTGCAGCCGCCGCCGGGACGGCAAGGAAACCTGCGGCAATCGCCCGCGCCCATCCAGACACTCGACGGCTCCGAGCAGGAACGCCGCCGCCGGCACGTGCCCGTAGAGCGTCGTCGAATACGGAAGGAGCGGACTGCCGATCACGATCATGCTGGAAGCGAGGAACGCCACGCGGGTGCTCGTTCGACGCCGGAACAACTCGAACAGGAGGAGCGCGATCGCCGTCCCGGCGACGCCGCTCGTCGAGAGCGAACACACGTAGAAGGCTTGCTGGAACGCGAGATTCGGCACGAAGCGAACCGCCGGCCGCTGCTCGCTGCCGCCCGCCTCGTAGTCCACCCGCATGCCTCGCAGCGCGTGAACACCGCGCATGATCGCGTAGGCCGGAACCGCGAGCACACCCATCCCCGGCGCCTTGTCCGAGTACCAGTGGTCTCCGACCTTTGCGCGGTCCCCGGTGCTCGTCACGTAGGGGTCGACGCGGATCGTGCCGCGCTCGACGATCGCTCGGGTCAGATTGAACCGCGAGACGGGGTTCCAGGTCGCCGCGGGCAGAAAGTAGGCAAAAATCCCAAAGATCCACGCGAGGTACGCGAGTCGAAACGCGCGGCGGTCGGCCCTACGCAAGCGGCGTGGAGCTTAGTCGCTCCGCTCGGTCACCGTGCGGCGATGGCCAGGATGCCAAACGAAGTTCACCGAGGGCTCGTCGGCCCATCGGCCTAGGCGACCTTCGAACACCCTTGTCGCAAAAAGCCCGCACAAATGCTCGAATCTATTGTTGACGCGCCGCCCCAAGCTACGGTACTGACCGAAGGGCAATGGGGAACTTCGATCACTTCGGCCGGGATATCCGTCGGCGCCCTGGGACGTTCATTCTCCTGCTCGCAGCTTTGTCGAGCACGAGCTACGTCGCTTGCGGTGGCGACGACGACAGCAGCGGAGAGACGGGCGGCGCAGCAGGCACCGGCGGCTCGTCCGGCAAGGGCGGTTCGGCCGGCAAGGGTAAGGGCGGTACCGCTGGCAAGTCCGGCGGCTCCGGCGGCAAGGCCGAGGGCGGTCAGGCCAACTCGGGCGGGACGGACGGCGGCGAAGGCGGTGAGCTCGTCGGCGGGGCAGCGGGCAGCGACGGTTTTGCCGGTGCTGCCGGAACGCCCGAAATGTGAAGAACGAAGTCCCTACCGCCGCTCGTGCCGCATTGCTGGACGAGCTGGTCGGTCACGCCTACCAATATTCGCCGGAAAAGCCGTTCTTGCTGGTCTCGGGCCAGTACAGCGACGAATACCTGGATTGTAAGCTCGCATTGAGCCAACCAGGCGCGATGGCCGTGCTCGGGCGCGTCTTTCACGGGCTTCTGAAGCCCGGTGTCGTGGCGATCGGCGGCCTCACGATGGGCTCCGATCCGATCGCGATGAGCACGAGCCAGGCGAGCTTCGGGACCGCGCAGCCCGTGCGCTGGTTCACGGTGCGCAAAGAGGCCAAAGGTCACGGCCAGAAGAAGCTGGTCGAAGGCAGCGTGAAGCCGGAAGAGACCGTCGCCGTCGTGGACGACGTGTGCACGACGGGCGGCTCCACCGTGAAGGCGATCGAGGCCGCACGGGATTTCGGGCTGCGAGTGGCGCAGGTGATCGTGCTGGTCGACCGCCAGCAGTCCGACGGCATCGCCAACATCCGCCGAGCCGCAGGTGAGGGGATCGAGGTGACGGCGGTCTTCACCAAAGACGAAGTGAAGCGCCGCTGGGCGGAGCTCCGCAAGGCGTAACACCCCGCGCCGGGCGGCACGCTTTTCGCGCGCGCGGGTCGCGCCTCTACGAAGGCTGGTTCGAATAGGGCTGCGCCGGCGCTTTCACGAGCCGCCCAACGGCCGGTAAGTAAGCGGTAGCCGAGACGAACGCAGCGCCGGCCGTTGCGCGCGCAACCTCCTATTACGACCCAGGGGTTCGTGCGGAGCCTCTGGTTGGCTCAGACTGCACGCGGGGCTTCGGCTCACGGCTTGCAGACAAACGTGCGATGCAACGGCTCGCGCTGGTGCTGATCGGGCTGTCTGGTGTCGGCTGCAGCCCCGAGGGCCTTGATGCGCCGGCATCGACCATCGGCGCGCTGCGTGAACCCGAGGCCGCGGAGCCGGTGCTCTCCGGCGAAATCGCCTTGAACCATCCGAGCTACGTCGCCGGCGTCGCTCTCGAACAGTCCGGGCCCGTGGCTGGGCCCGGAGGTTTTCTCACGGCTTTCGTCGATCGAGAGGGGTCGATGAGCGTCGCGCGCTTCGACCAGCAAGGCCGACGCTCCGCCTTGGTCGAGACGCAGCTCGCTCCGTACCTTCAGATCTTCGCGCTGACGGGTCCTCCGCCGCCCGCTCAGATCGTCCGCCTCACCGACGAATGGCTCGTACTCTGGGACGACAGCGTCAGCACGGACTGGGACGATGCCGTGGGTGACGAGGGCAGGGTGCTCTACTGCGCTCGCGTGCGCTTCGACGGTTCGGTCGTCGATGAGATCCCGATCACGGTGATGACCAATGCCTTGCGGGGACCACGCCAGCTCGCGTTCGACGGCGAGCGGGTGCTGGCGGTCGGCCCCACGGGAGAAGCCATGTTCGTCAATCCGGACTGCACGGCGTCCGGTTCTCCGTTCTATCCGCTATTCCAGGTCTTCCCGCTATTCCAGGTCTTCAATCCTCAGAAGCCGTCGGTCGTCTTCAACGGTACGGATTTCCTGCTGGGCTACGCGCGCGTCAGGAACCCCGCGGCGCCACCCTTCGGCTACTATGTGCAGCGCATCTCGACGAGCGGCGCCAGCCTCGGAACACCCCTCGAAATCGCGACGCTCCCGTCCACCACGATTCGGGGCGCGCTCGCAACGGGGGACGACGAGACAGTCGCATTTTACGCCCCCGTCGTGCCCGATGCGCCCGTGCGCTGGCGCAGCATTTCGCCGAACGGCGAGCTCGGCCCCGAAACCACCATCGCCGGACTCACGAACAGTACCAACAACGGCTACGGCGCGGCGACGCTCCATGCCGGTGCGACGGACGACGGCTACGTCGTTTTTGCGGGCGAAGATCTTGCCCGCGTGCGCAGCGACGGGTCCGCCCGGGTCCGATCGGCCGAAAGCTCGATCGCACCCTCCAGCGACTACGACTGCGCGCTCGCGACTCTCGGTAACACCAGCTTGCTTCGCTGTGCGGACCGCATGCGCGCGTTCGATGCGGACCTCGAGCCCCTGGGCTCCGAAATTCCGCTGGCCGTCACGGCCGAGTTCGAACTGTACCCGTCCATCGCCAGCAACGCCGCCGGCCACCTCGTCGCCTGGTGCACGCTCGGCGGCGTCCACGCCGCCAGGTACTCGCACTCCGGGGAGCCGCTCGACCCGCCGGCACTGACCCTTCGGAGCCAGCCGGACCAGTTCACACGCCCTGACGTCGCCTCGAACGGAACCTCGTTCCTGCTGGTCTGGCCGGAGGGGTGGTCCGGAGTCAACGCCCAGCTCGTCACTGCGACGGGCGAGCCCCAGGGCGAAACCCTGCAGATCCGTGACACCGTGATGGGCCCGCGCGTGGCATCGGATGGAAGCGGTTACGCCGTCGCCTGGAAGAGCTACTTCGGCGGCGGTCGTGGAACTCACGTGGTTCGTGTCACTGCGAGCGGGGAGGCCACTTCACCGGAACCAACCGGCCGAGTTGGCGACTTCAACACGCAGGACGGCGGGCTCGCCATTGCGTACATCGGCGGCCGCTACGTCGTGGCGAGCGGGGACGCCTTACGCGACCGGCAGCCCAGCATCCGCCTCGCATTCGTGAGCCCGACGGCGGGCGCCGTAGCAAACTCGGTGGACACGGGTTTCTACGGCTACGTTCAGGACCTCGTCTGGCAAAACGACCAGGGACTCCTGCTCTGGATCTTCGAGGAGCGACTCGTCGGTGCTCGCCTCGGCCCCGATTTCGAGTTCCTCGACGCGGTTCCCCTCGAGATCTCGAAGAACCGGGTCAACCGTTACCAGGACCTCTCCTGGATCAACGTTCCGAGC
>DASXWF010001321.1:0-2541 GCA_036503835.1 Polyangiaceae bacterium
GCCGAAGCGCGAGACGACGGCGTCGAAGCTCGCTGGTTCGAAGGCGTGGGTCTGCGCGTCCGCCACGACGAAGGTCGGCGAAATGGGCTCGCCTGCCGCTCGAGCGCGGGCGACGGCGAGCATCGGCTCCGAAATATCGACTCCGGTGCAGCGCGCCTCGCTGCCGAGACGGCGCGACAAGGCGACGGTCGTTCCGCCCATTCCGCATCCGACGTCGAGCACGCGCCGGGGTGCCTCCGCGGCGACGGCTTCGACGAGGAGGAGCTCGAACGGTTCCAGCATGCGTTCGAGCACGTCTTGCGCTTCGACCCAGGCGCGACCGCCGGGGCCGTTCCAGAGGGCGTTCTGCTCGCTGTTCTTGGGAGGCAGGTCGTTCATGGCTTCGTCTCGTTTCGATGGGACACTCGAGCGGAACCTGCAACCTCAAGTACACTTCAAGTCAAGGGCCATGAGCAACCTCGACATCACCCAAGTCGCCAAGCAGGCTCACCTTCCTGCCTCGACGCTGCGCTTCTACGAAGAGAAGGGGCTGATCGCCTCGATCGGCCGGCGCGGACTGCACCGCGTGTTCGCAGCCGACGTGCTGCAGCGCCTCGCGTTGATCGGGCTCGGGCGTGCTGCCGGCTTCTCGCTCGACGAGATCGGACGAATGCTCACGCCCCACGGTCCGCCGCGCATCGATCGGCGCGTGCTCGGCGCCAAAGCGGACGAGCTCGACGTGACGATTCGCAAGCTCACGCGGATGCGCGACGGCCTGCGCCACGCCGCCGCCTGCCGCGCGCCGAGCCACCTCGAGTGTCCGGTGTTTCTCCGGCTGCTGCGCTTCGCGGCGTCACGCCGCATCGGACCCGCCGAGCCGGCGGCGCCAAGGCGCAAGCACGCCGGCGGTCGGCCCCGACGCTGAGAGACAGGCGTGGGTAAGCGCGCTACACGCGTGCTGTCAGGAGATCCGAGCGCGCGTAGCAATCACCCTGGGCCGCCGCGCACGGTGGCGGCCTCGACTTGAAGCTCGAGCTCTAGCGTTACTCGATTCGAAACACGCTCAGCTGAATGGTGCCGATGAGCGCATCAGCGGCTCGCCGTACAGCGAGCGGCGAGCGCCGCGAGACTTTCGAGCAGCCAGGCACCGAGATCGGGGTTCGCTTCCATCATGAAGAAGCAATCCTCGGACGAGCTGGACTGACAGGGCCCGAGATTCCCGCCGGCAGCACCCAGGGCCGCCGCCATTTCATAGGTGTCGACGTCTCCCGGCGCCGCGACCGCGAGCGTGTGCGTGCCGGCTTCGCTGGCGGCGGCGACCATTTCGACGAGCGGCTCCCAGTCGACGTTTTCGACGGCATTGCCCTCGCATTCCAGAAAATAGTTCGGCACTCCGTCCGTCACGAGCACGATCACGTTCGGACCGTCCGCGTCGAGCTCCGCGAGCCGCTCGCTCGCGTAGGTGAAGGCGTCGTACGTCGGAGTGCCACCGTCGGGCACGACCTCCCTGAAAGCGTCGATAAACGCCTCCCGTTGCGACCCGTCGAGCGGAGCGATCGGAATCTCCGTGGCCACGTCGAAACACGGCGGCATCATCGCGGACGACACTTGAGGGAAGAACAGCAGACCCGCACGCAGGGAATCGGGCAGCTGATCGACCGCGTTCACCAGCACGTCGCGCGTGTAATCCCAGCGCGTGCCGGACAGGAACTCGTCGAGCATCGAGCGGCTCGTATCGACCAGAAACAAGACCCGTGGCTCCTCGCACGTCCCGCCTCCCGCGCCACTCGTTCCACTCGCGCCCGAGCTGCCACCGTCCATGGCGGAACCGCCGCCGCCCGTGCCGCCGCTGCCCGCCTCTCCACCCTCGGTCGTGCCACCGGTCGGAGCGCCGGCGCTGCCTCCGCCGCCCGCGCCTCCGCTACTGCTACCAGCGCCCGCACTGCCGCTCGCGGGGCTGCCGGACGTACCTGCCATCGCGCTCTTGCCCGAGCTTCCACCTCCAGCCACGCCGACACCAGCGGTACCGGTCGCGCCCATGCCGCCTTCGCCCGCGTCGTCCGACCCAGGGCCGCGGTCTCTGCGCTCCCCCGAGCCGCACGCCAGCGCCACGACAAAACAGCAACCGAAATAGGTACCCCGCGCGCTCCTGCTCTTCACCGTGCGAGGAGCGTATCAAAGTCGCGACCCGAGGGCACCCGCCTTGCGCGCTCCCGGCTACGGATTCGCCCTGCTCGCGATTGCCGCGGGCACCGCTCTGGGACAACGTTCCCGCGTGCCGTTCCGGGCTCCTCCACTTCCGCGCGCGCTGATGCTCGGTGGCAGCGCGCTGCTGCTGGTGGCAGGCCTGCTGTTGCTCCGCGACGCACAGGTCGCACGGAACGCGAAACGGATCGATGGCGTCGTCGTCGCCTTCGAGCGCACACTTCACTCGAACCACTTCGCCTACGCGCCGATCGTGGAGTTCGAGAGCGCCGGAGGTCCGAGACGAGTGACGGGCAGCGTCAAGTCGTTCCCGGCCGCCTACGAGCTCGGGGATCGGATTCCGGTGTTCGTCGATCC
>DASXWF010001322.1:0-1947 GCA_036503835.1 Polyangiaceae bacterium
ACCGGCGTGCGCGCGCTCGACCGAAGCACCGCGCGTGCACGAGCAGGCGGCTGACTCGCGCAGCTCCCAGCCACAGCGCGAGCCCGACGTGCCCTACCAGCCGTCACCCCAGCACGTGGTCGAGCAAATGGTGAAGCTCGCCGAGCTCAGGAGCGGTGACATCGTGTACGATCTCGGTTGCGGCGACGGACGCATCGTCATCGCAGCGGTCGCCACGCCCGGAGTGCGCGGAGTGTGCGTGGACATCGACCCGGAGCGCATTCGCGAAAGCCGCGAAAACGCGCGAGCCGCGGGCGTCTACGAGCGCATCGAGTTTCGCACCGAAGATCTGTTTCACTCCCGGATCGCGGACGCGACCGTGGTCATGCTGTTCCTCTGGCCGGAGGTGAACCTGAAACTCCGCCCCAAGCTCGAGCGCGAACTCGCCCCCGGCACGCGCATCATTTCCTACATGCACGACATGGGAGAATGGCTTCCCGAGCGGAGGGTCGAAGTCCGAGCTCGCCGCGGACCCTCGGCAGTCTATCGCTGGACCCTGAAGCCCCACGCGAAGGACGCAGGCTGAAGCCGGCGACACGCGCCCCATGCGGCCCGAAATGCGCCTCATCAGCGCGTCGCTGAGCGGCGTCGTCCTCGCGACGTCGTGCGCGACGCCGGGAGTCCCTCCGATCCCAGAGTCCCCGGCGCCCGGCCGGACTCCTCCGCCCGACGTGACCGAGACCGCTCGCGAGTCGCCGCCGCTCGAAGCGCCGCTCGCGTCGTGCCGTGCCGTCGGGCCACTCCGGTGCGCGCTTCCGCGGAGCGCGCCGGCCGAGCTGTGTACAGCCGCGAGCACGTGCACGCCCGCACCGGCGGAGGTGAACTTCGACGATCTCTCGGTGGAATGCGAACGCCAGTACGGAGGCAAGCCGCTCGAGGACGCGTTCAAGCAAGAGCATCCCGCGCCGCGCGCCTCAGGGGTGCAAGCGACGGCGGCTCTGGAAATGCGAGCGTACCATGACGAAAGCGCGTCGTTCGGAGCGAGCTACCTCGTCGCGCGCTTCGCGGACGGCTACTGCATCGTCGATCAAGTCTTCGACTGGAACCACCATCGCTCCTACTTCGAGACCGACGTCGTCACACGCTGGGAAAGCACGCCCGGCGGCTTCCGCCTGCATCTACAAGCTCACCGCGTGTGCCATGAATCCCTGGATCAAGAAGAGCTCGCCTCGGGCGTGTCCGACGTCACGTGCGAGGAATGTGCCCGTCTGGTCTATGCGGTCCAGGACGGACGCTTCGCGCGCATCGAACGGACGTCGCAAGAGGGGGCGTGCCGGGACGGGGAAGCGCCCTGATATCGTCGTCAGGTTATCCTAGCCACAACAACTTCGGATTCGAAATGGCGACCGTTCGACCCACCCGCTGCAGCTGGCTGCGCGAAGACCTACCGATCGCGGCCTGTCATCCGCAGGGAACCGTCGCGCGTGGGGCCACATGCCTCGAAAACGCCCAGTGCACCACAGGCCTCTGCTTGCGCGACCCGACTCGCCACGACTCGGCCTGCGGAACCTGCGAACCTCGCGCGCAACCCGGCGAACAGTGCTTCATGGGCTTCGCCGGCCCGCGCCTCGGTTGCCCCATCGGCTACGCCTGCTCGCGCGGCTACTGCATCGGACCGTTGAAGGACGACGGCGAAACGTGCGGTGCCGGGTCGGCGTGGTCGTCGGATTGCTACAATGACTCGATGTTCGGGCGCGGTGGGGCCGAGTGCGAGGGACCGGCACCGACGGAGGAGTCGAGGGGCGTTTGCAGGCGGGACGCGGAGTTCAGTCCGTGCGTTCCCGATCAGACGTGTTTGTTCGTGGCGGGCGAGGGGGAGGCTTGTGGGGATGTTGTGGGACGCGTTGGGGGCGTGGCGTGTGCGTTTCCGTTGGTGTGTGGGGGAGGGAGGTGTGCGTGGGGTGATTG
>DASXWF010001323.1:0-2269 GCA_036503835.1 Polyangiaceae bacterium
TTCCCCGCCGGTACCGGCCTCCTCATCTCGGGGGGACGGAAGCTCATCCTCCAGATGCACTACAATACGGCTTCGGGCGTCTATCCCGACCGGACGAGCGTGCGACTGCAGCTCGAGGAGCGGGTCGATCGGATTGCGCGCTTCCAGCCGATCGCCGACCCGGACATGAACGTCGCGCCGGGTCAGGAGCTCGGCATGACGGTCCGCACCCACCCCGTGGCGGATCCGGTGCCGGTCACGATCTGGGGTGTGGGCCCTCACATGCACACGCTCGGCAAGACGTTGCGGTTGGAGGCTGCGTTCCGAGACGGCGACGAATGCCTGGTCGACGTGGAACGCTGGAACTTCCACTGGCAAGACGCCTGGTGGTACGAGACTCCCATCAAGGGAACGGCCGACAGCGTGACCATCAGCTGCGGCTACGACACGAGGGCGCGGTCGACGCCCGTGACGTGGGGCGAAGGCACGAGTGACGAAATGTGCCTCGCGTATCTCTATCTCACCTTCCCGTAGCCCTCGATTCCCGTAGCCCTGAATCACCGCCTCGGCGGAGCTCGAGCCGAGACCGCGGGCCGAATTGTTCCCGCCGAGTCGTGGGACTAGTGTGCCGTCATGACCTCCCCGTACGAGCTAGGGATCGGCCGGGCCAAGGAGATTCTGGGGCGCGCGGCTACCGCCGGTGACGATGCAGCGCTCGCCGAGCTCACGATCGAGCTCGCGCGCGCCCTGCTCGAGGCGAGCCAGGCCGGGACGGAGCCGAACGAGCGCGAGCGGGCCGATCACATCGCGGCGCTGCTGGGCGACCCGGTGGGTCAAGCGTTCGTGTCGGCGCTCACGGATCGCGCGCACCGCAGCACCGAGGGCGCGCGCCTCGTGGAGGAGGTGGAGGGGCTCGTGCTCCGGCTCGGCGTGCCGCGCTCGCTCCTCGGGTGGGATCGACTGCAGCTCCGTGCCCTGCAGTTGTTCGGGAGCTCCGTCCCCGAGCTCACCGCGCGAGCCGTGCGCCGCCGCATCCACGAGGACGCCACTCCGTATCTGGCGCCCGCCGATCCCGAGCGTCTCGCCGCGTTCTTGCGGGAGCGCGCGCTGCACGGGCTTTCGGTCAACGTGAATCATCTCGGGGAAGAGGTGCTCGGCGAGCGCGACGCGGAGCGCTACCTCGAGACGTACCTCGAGCTGCTCGCGCGGCCCGAGGTCACGACCATCAGCGTGAAGCTTTCGTCGATCGACCCGCGCGTCGACGTCGTGGCCTGGGAAGCGACCCAGTCGCGGCTCGGCCAGAAGCTCGCGCGCATCTACGCGGCCGCGCTCGAGCACGGGACGCGCGACGCCTCGGGGCGCGTCGAGCCGAAGCTCGTCTACCTCGACATGGAGGCGTACCGCGACCTCGAGCTCACGGTGGACCTCTTCTTGCGCGTGCTCGACCGGCCCGAGCTCGCCGGGCTCACCGCGGGCATCGTGCTCCAGGCCTACGTTCCGGACTCGCACGCGGCGCAGGCGCGCTTGCTCTCGTGGGCGCGCGCCCGGGTCGAGCGCGGCGGCGCGCCGATCCGGATGCGGCTCGTGAAGGGAGCCAATCTGATGATGGAGCGCATCGAGGCGAGCCTGCGCGGCTTCGAGCTCGCGACCTATTCGAGCAAGTCGGATGTCGACGCGAGCTTCCGGCGCATGCTGCGGCGCGGTACGCTGCACGAGAACGCGCGCGCCGTGCACCTCGGTGTCGGCAGCCACAATCTGTTCGACATCGCCTATGCGTTGCTCCTGCGCGAGCGTCGCGGCGTCGCGCAGTGGGTGGAGCCCGAAATGCTGGAGGGCATGGCCGACCCGCTCCGGCGCGTGGTGCAGCGCGTGGCGGGGCAAGTGCTCGTGTACGCGCCGAGCGTCGACGCCCGCGACTTTCCGACGGCGGTCGCGTACCTCGTGCGCCGGCTCGACGAGAACACGTCGGAGGAGAATTTTCTGCGCCGCTCGTTCGGCATGCACGCGGGCGACGCGAGCTTCGAGAGCGAGCGCGAGCGCTTCCTGATCGCCCTGGCGGCGTCGGAGTCGGTCGGAACGGCGCCGTTCAGGACGCAGCACCGGCGCGGCGAGCCGATCGCGAAGGTTCGCGGCGCGTTCGAGAACGAGCCGGACACGGATTTTTCGCAGCGCCCGAACCGCGAATGGCTCGCGGAGTGCCTCGAACTCGAGCGCACGCGCGAGCCGTTCGTGCTGCGCTCGCGCGTCGACGGGCAGGAGCTCGACGGCGCCGAGCGGGACGGCTTCGACC
>DASXWF010001324.1:0-7219 GCA_036503835.1 Polyangiaceae bacterium
CGTGCTCCTCGAGCGTCTTTTCGCAGAGCGGCATGGTAAACGTTCCGGTCGACGTGCCGTAGCCGGGGGTCACCAGCGTGACGCGGCCGTCGAGCACTCCGCCTTCCGCGTCGT
This sequence comes from Polyangiaceae bacterium, assembly GCA_036503835.1. GTDB lineage: Bacteria > Myxococcota_A > Polyangia > Polyangiales > Polyangiaceae > PMG-095. Next base: position 115 of record DASXWF010001324.1, read on the forward strand.
TCAGGACGAGCTCTCCGCTGGTGAAGACTCCGCTGGTGTCGCTCGTTCCGCATTCGCAGAACACGCCCTCGGGCAATGTCACGCAGGGAACCGGCTGCGTCGTGGGGAACGCGAGGAAGGTGCCGGGCTGCGGCCCTCCGGCCGCGTCCCAGTCGGAGAAGGTGTACGTGCCGGGAGTGAGCTCGCCCGTGTTGGCGACGAACACGTTGATGAAGGCGAAGCCGCCCCTGTACTGTTGTTTCGAGCAGGCGAGGACGGTGTCGGGCGTCGCGCCGTAGTAGATCCGCGCCACGCGAATCGGCGGATCGTCGGGGTTTTCCGCGGGGAAATCCACGGCGTACCCGTCGGTCGCGACGAGCGAGTCGCCGCTGAACAAGCGCAGGGTTCCGTTGCGTGGCGCCGGAATCGCCTTGCCGAGCTCCAGGGGAAGCTCCATGAGCCCGCTCGTCACGAACACGAGGAAGTTGTCCTCGATCGAACCGTCGAGCGTCGCGACCCACGGGATCGCGAACTGTGTCTGGGCCTCCTCGGCGATCGCCTCGTTGGCGAGGATCAGGGAAACGCTGCCGTCCGCACGCACCTCCTTGCGGTAGATGCGCACCTTCTCGATGTTGTAGCCGACGACGGGGAGCTCGACGGACTCGGGCTCGAGCGCGACGTTGAAGGTCACTTCGTCGCCGGTCGCGAACGTGTCCACGGTGGCCAGTGTTTCACCCGTCGGCGATCCCGCGAGCGGCACGCTCCTCTCGAACTTCAGAAAGGAGAGACCGAAGCCGATCAGACCGAAGAAGTCGTTGACGGCCTCGCCCGGACCGACCTCCGCTTCGAAGCTGAGCTCGTACTTCGAGGCATAGTCGTCGTCTTCGGCCTGCGTCTCTTCGCTCGCGAAGCTGCCGGCGAGCTTGAAGCCGGCTTGCGCCTGGATGGCCTCGGTACGCAGCGTGCTGGAGAAGCGCGCGCCGCCCTCGAAATCGGCGTAGACGAACGCCTGGGCTTCGGGCTCGAACTTCAGCGAAACGTCGGGCGCGACGAGCTTCGGCGTCACCGTCGCTTCGGGCTCAATCTCCTGCAAGGTCGAGCACTCACCTTCGACGCACTCCGCGCCCATCGCAAGCTCGGCTTCCACCTCGCCCTTCAGGTTCACTCCCACGCCCGCGACGGGGATCTTGCCGCCGAGCTTCACGCCCGCACCGAGCACCACCGCCGCGCCGAGGAAGAGCTTCGCGGGGCCGGGAATCGGGATCTGATACTCCTTGAGAATGACCTTGCAGGTGACGCTCGCGTTCAACGCCGCTGCGAGCGTCGGTTCGAGCTCGAAGGCCACTCCGGGTTTGCCGCGGACCTCGACCTTTCGGTGCTCGTCTTCCCAGATCAGCTGATAGCTGAGCGTATTCAGGCCGGTCAGGCGTTTTTCTTTCTTCGCGAACTCCAGCTCCACGACGCCCCGATCGATCTCGCACTCGAACGGACCGACCTTGAACTCGGCGGTGGGGTCGGGAATGGGCACGTCGGGTGCTTCTTCCAGCGCGAGGGTTTCGTCGATGCGGAGCTCCGCGAAGACTTCGTCGAGGGGAACGACCTCGAGCGTCACGCGGGATCCGGCCACGGCCACGACGCGGCCGGCGACGGGCTTGTCGCCGCTTGCGAGCAGGATCGTGCCGGTGGCCGGTGGCTCCACGGCGAGCTCGATCGTGTAGCGATAGCCCTCGCCGAACGGGGCGCTCGAATCCTCGGCGACCGGATTGCCGGCGAAGTCCTCGTCTGCGACGACCAGCGCTCCGTCGACCGGTGTCGCCGCCAGCACGAAGATCGTCGCCTTCGCGTCGCCCGCCGTTGCGGTGACGAGGGCCGACCCGGCAGGTTGCTCGGCGCGCACCACACCGTCCGCGTCGACCGTCACGGTGTCCGGGTCGTTGCTCGTCCAGTCAATTTCTACGCGGAGCTCGTTGCCGTCGGCGTCGAAGGCATGCGCCGCGAGTCGCCGGCTCGGCTCGGCGGGCGTGAGCAGCGCACCGCCCGGTGCGATCACGATCTTTACGACCGCGTCGGGTGATGCCGGTGGATCGTCGCCGCCGCCGCTGCCCCCCGCGTCGATATTTCCGTCGCCGGCGTCGGCCCGGCCGGCGGCGGCCGGGCCGCTTCCGCCCCTGCCGTTGCTCGAGCCGCCGGTGTTCGCCGCGCCGCCGCTCGCGCGCCCGGCTCGCCCGGATTCGGCGCTTTCGCCTGCATGCGTCCCGCCTGCTGCGCTGCCGCCGGCTGGACCCTCCGGCCCTGCTCCTGTCTCGGCCTCGCCCCCGCAGGCCAGAAAGAGCGTCAGGCCGAGCGCCGCGAAGCCCACTCGAATCGTGAACGACATCCGACGAACGTAAGGGCCGCTGCCCCCGCCGGTGAATCACCCGGAAGTACTAGTGAAACAATTCACTATCTGCTTCTTTTTGACCGTTGCGCCTCCGCCATCAATCCTGAACGGCGATGCGCGTCCTTGCTGTCGAAGACCACACACTCGTCCTGGACGGTCTGCGGCACCTGCTTCCCGAGCTCGAGCCCGGTCTCGTGCTCGTCACGGCGACCACGCGCGACGAGACGCTCGCCGTGCTGGAGACGCAGGGTTCCGAGCTGGATCTCGTCGTGCTCGATCTATGCCTGCCGGGCGCGCAGCCGTTCGAGCTCCTGCGCGAATGCCGGCGGCTGGCTCCGGCGGCGCCCGTCGTGGTGCTGTCCGCGACCGAGAATCGGCTCGAGGTGGAACGCGCGCTCGAGCTCGGCGCGCAGGCCTATCTGTTCAAGTCCGTCACGAACGACGAGCTCCTGAGCGCGCTCGGGCGCGTGCTGGCAGGTGAGGTCGTGGCGCCGAGCTTCGGGCCGACTCGCAGCGAGGAGCCCGAAACGCTCACCGAGCGCCAGCGCGAGGTCCTGCAGCTGCTGGCGCGGGGTGTTTCGAACAAGGAGATCGCCGCTCAGCTCGGCCTCGCGGAGAACACGGTCAAGGTGCACCTCGCGCAGTGCTACCGCGCGCTCGGCGTGAGCACGCGGACGGCGGCCGTGCGCAAGGCCGTGCGGTCGGGTCTGGTCCGCGACGAGTAGCTCGGAAATGATCGCGGCGAGCGGGATATCTTGAACGCCGCGCGGTCGAGCGGGCACTGAGGCTCGAGTCACGAAAAGCGGCCGGAACGGGCCGAGGGAGTGCTTCATGCGCGAAAATACGAGAATCTTCGGGCTGGTTGCGGCGCTTTCGCTGTTCGCTTCCGGCTGCCACGAGGCGGAAATCCACTACGAGAACGCGCTCATCGAAGAGCCGGTGGACTCGATGACCGTGGACGTGGGCTCGGGCGACATCATCCTGCGAGGGGACGAGGTGTCGAGCGTGACGGTCGAGGCGCGCATCGAAGGCCCATCGAACCACCTCGGGCACGATCTGCAAGACGGTCACCTCACGCTCTTCGACGACTGCAACGACGATCACTGCAGCGTGGACGTGAGTGTGCTGGTGCCGGAAGCGATCTGGATTGCGCTGCGCACGGGCTCAGGCGACATCGAGGTGCAACGAACTCGCGGTGCGCTGGTGCTGCGCACGGGCTCGGGCGACATCGCCGGCTCTTCCGTGCTCGGCGTCGATCTCGACGCGGAGACCGGCTCGGGCGACGTGGCGCTCGCGGTTCCCGGCGAGATCGGGCGGGTGCTCGTGAAGACCGGGTCGGGCGACGTGGATCTCGACGTGCCGTCCGGCAGCTATCGGCTCAGCGTTTCGACCGGCTCCGGCGACCGAGAAATGCACGGCGTCGCGAGCGCGACGGACGCGGCCGGGTCGATCCAGGTTCGAACCGGCTCCGGGGACGTGGTCATCCGAGGGCACTGAGCGCTGCGAGCGCAGCGCCGCGGGCCGTTGCACTAGTTGCCCGAGACCTGCTTGAGCAGCGGACCGAGCGCCTTCTTCGAGTTGCGCGACAGGACCTTCACGATGATCACGGTCACGTTGTCGCTGCCGCCGCGGTCGTTCGACTCTTCGATCAGCGTGTAGAGCGCGCTCTCCAGATCCTCGTGATCGACGAGCACGTCGCGGATCTCGTCGTCGCTCATCATCTTCGAGAGGCCGTCGGAGCAGAGCATGTAGACGTCGTCTTCCTGCGGCTTGTCCACGATGAGGTCGATCGTGAGGCCCGGCGTCACGCCGACCGCCTGGTACAGGTCCTTCGCGCGCGGGCCCTTCATGCCGAGCGAGGCCATCGTGTGGTCCGTCGTGAGCTGTCGGAGTGTCCCCCGCCGCAGGCGGTAGCAGCGACTGTCGCCGACGTGCCCGACGTAGAGGCGCTGCTTGTTCGGGGAGAAGCGCGCTGCTACCAGCGTCGTGCCCATGTCCGAAAGCTCGCGATCGGCGAGGGACATGGAGCGCACGCACTCGTTCGTCATTTGCACGGCGGCGGCGAGCTCCCGCCCGCGCCGCGGCACGTCGCCGTCGGCCTGCACCCGGCCTTCGAAGGCGGAGCGATCGAAGGCGTCCCGCAGCGTGTCGATGGCGACGCTGCTCGCGACCTCGCCGCCGCGATGCCCGCCCATGCCGTCTGCGATCGCGAACAGCGAGCGTTCGGGCATCATCAGCAAGCTGTCCTCGTTGCGCGGGCGAACCCGGCCCCGATCGCTGTCGCCGCCCGCATAGAGCAGGATTCGGGCCGAAGCGGCGGTCACCTCTTCGGCTTCGGCGCCCTCCTCGTAGCTCAGCTCGATGCGCGAGACTCGTTCTTCCTCGGAGTCGCCCTCGGCGCCCGGCGCCTCGACCGAAATTTCTCCCGAGTCGTCGAACACCGGGATCGCGCGCAGCACGGTGATGTCGTCGTCGTCGACCCGATCGCCCTGCGGAACCTCCCAGACGATGGCCTTCGAGCGTCCGGGCTTCGCGGGCTTTTCGGACTTCGTTTTCTCGGCGCTCGCCGGCTGGGCGTCCGGCTTTTCGGCGCTCGGTTTCACCGACTTCGCCTCGGCAGGTTCGGGCTTCGCCTTGCGGCGTCCGAACAGGCCCCAAAGCAGGAACAGCACACCGGCACCGAGCAGGACCGGGCCCAAGACTTGCGCGTCGAGCTCCACGTGTGCGTCCCATCCTATCACCGATTTCGCGTCTCGTGTCCTCGTCTCGACGACGGCAAAACAGGGGTGAATCGCCACGTTTTCTCGCACACTCGGCGGCGATGTAGGAGCAACTCCGACGCTCGGAAATACACGAGCGCGGCGGCAAATTTCCACTCCGTGAGCAACGCTCTCACGGCAGCGTCGCTCCCGGCCGATCGCGCGCGGGCTCGCTTCGCAGCGCGACGTGCGGAGCGTTGCGGAGCGCGTCGTCGCGCAGCTGATCGCGCACCAAGAGCTCGCTCGCGTCCCAGAGCAAGCGCCGGCGCTCCACGCTCGACGCCCGTTCGGGGACCCGAATTTCCTTCCTGTGCGGTCCGAAGAAGCGACCGCTCGTACCTGCCGCCGCCGCGTCACGAGCCAGGAACACCGGCGTTATCGCCGCGGTTTCGGCCGAGTGCGCGAACATGCGGAAGAGGGGCGCGAGCACGCGCAAGAACCACGGCAAGCCACGGGCGTTCTCGAACACGCGCGTGCGCGTGACGCCCGGAAAGACGCAGGTGACCTCGAGCGGCGTGCCCCTGAGGCGCTCCGCGAGCTCGACGGCGAAGAGGTCGTTCGCGAACTGGGTGCGTCCGGCCACGGCGAGCCCGGACTTACCGCTACGGTGCTGGAGATCGTCGAAGTCGAGCGTGTCCTCGTAGCGGCCCGCGTTCGAAACCAGCACGATGCGTCCGGAAGGGCCTGCGAGGAGCTTCGGGAGCAGGCGCCGCGCGAGCAAGTAGCGGGTGAGGTAATTCAGGACCAAATTGCGCTCGAGTCCTTCCGCCGTCCACTCCGGGATCGTGCTCAGAATGCCGGCGCAGGCCACCAGCGCATCGAGGCGAGAGGCGCGCCGCTCGATCTCTTCCGCGACGCGTGCAGTCTCCGACAGGAGCGAAAGATCGGCGCGCACGAACATGTGCTCGACTCCGCTCGAAACCGCGCGGAGCTCCGCCAGTACGGCGTCCGCGCGGCGCTGATCGCGACCGACGAACAGGACGCGATCACCACGTCGCGCGAGCTCGACGCACACCGCCCGTCCGATGCCCTCCGTGCCTCCGGTGACGAGGCTCGTCCGGCGTTCTTCGACCGATTCCATTCGCGACTCCTTTCGATTCGCGCCTCGTGAGTCGAGGCACGAGAGGAGTCATGCGGTCGCCCGCTCGACGGCGCAGCCATAGCGCGTCGCGGAGCATCGATAGATCGTCCAGGGGCGTTTTCGCGCCGTTGTTCTGCAGTTAGACTGCGGCCATGGACCTCATGAGCCAGGCGATGGAGACGTTGCGCTTGCGGGGCGTCCACTACCGGCGTCACGAGTTGAAGGGGCATCTGCCGGCGCTGCTCGAGAAGAGCGCGGGCCTGTACCTCGTCGAGCACGGCTCGGCCTCGTTCGAGGCGGGCGACGCGCGCATCGCGCTCGACGCGGGCGATCTCGTGCTGTTGCCGCGCCCGCTCGCACGCAAGCTGAAGCCGCGCGGGAACGCCGCTCGCGCGCGCCTCTTGAGCGGCGAGTTCGAGTTCGCTTCACCCGATCATCCGCTGCTGGCGGCGCTTCCGGCCGCCATTCACGTGGCGGCGGCGCGGCTGGCCGCGAGCGCCCACGTTCGCGAGCACGTGAGCAGTCTCGCCGCGGAGCTCGCGGAGCCGCGCGAAGGCTCGGCGGCGCTCGCCGCGCGCCTGACCGAGGTGCTGATCATCCACGCCATGCGCCTGTCACCGCCTCCCGCGCGCGCGGAGTGTCCGAACAGCGGGTGGCTGCGAGGCTTGCACGACGAGCTGCTCCAGCCCGCGCTCGCGGCGATGCACGGCGCGCCGGGTCATGCCTGGACGATCGCGCGGCTCGCCAAGCTCTCGGGGCAGTCGCGCTCGGCCTTCGCCGCTCACTTCGCGGCGGTGATGGGCGAGCCGCCCATGAGCTACCTCGGACGCTGGCGCATGTTCCGCGCCCGTTCGCTGCTGCGAGAGAGCGAGCTGCCGCTCACGGCGATTGCGGAGCAGGTCGGCT
>DASXWF010001325.1:0-6794 GCA_036503835.1 Polyangiaceae bacterium
CTCGTAGCGCGAACGCCGAGCCGGGCTCCACGCTCGCGATCGCCGCCGCACGCGTTCTGGTCGAGGCCGGCGATCCGGGCGCGACCGCGGCGTTCTCGCTGCTGCTGCGCGATCCGGGCGCGCGGCCGGCGGCGCTGCGACTCGCGCTGGGCGCCGGACGCGAGGAGCTCGGCGATTCGCTCTCGCGGGTCGAGCCCGCCGAAGACGAGGTGGAGCTCTGGCTCGCTGCGCTCGGGCGCTCCGGCGGTGAGCCGGCGCTCGCGCGCCTCGAACGGAACCTCGCCCGTCCGGAGCGCGCGTGGGCTGCGGCGTACGCGCTGGCACGCTCGCAGGAATCCGACGCCACGGACATCCTCGAACGCGCGCTCGAAGCCCCGGCTACCCGACGCGACGCCGCGCGCGCGGCCGCGCTGCGGACGCTCACGGGCGGCGGCACACCGGGCGGGTTCGATGCGGCGCTTCGCGCGCTCGAAGCGTCGAAGCTCCCCGCCGACCGCGCGGCGGCAAGCTTCGCTCGTGCGGCCACGGACTCGGAGCGCGGCGCGGCGCTGCTCGCCGCGCGCGACGCGACGAACGTCTGCTCCGCGGCGCGGGCCGCGAGCTTCGGCGCGCTGGCGCTCGCGGCGGCGACGCGGCTGGCGCGCGAACGAGATCCGCTGCTCCGCGTGTGCCTGACGAGCTCGCTCGCGGACACGCGCGCGGCCGATCGGGTGCCGGATCGGACCCTCATCGAGCTCGTGGAAAGCGACGGCGCCGCGACCCACCTGGCCGCCTATGCGCTTTCGGCGCGCGACCGCGCCGAGCTCCGGCCGAGGCTGCGCGAGCTCCTGTCGAGCTCCGATCCCGGCCTGCGCGCGCACGTCGCCCTCGGGCTCGCGCGGAGCGCCGACGCGAGCGCGGTCGGGCTGCTCGCGGACGCGTATCGCTTCGAAACGGAGCCGCGCGTGCGGCGCGCGCTGGTGCTCGCGCTCGCCGCACGGCGCGAGAAAGGCCGCCGCGCGACGCTGCGACTCGCCGCCGATCTCGATCCGGATCCCGAGGCGCGCGCGCGCGCGCGCCGGGCGCTCGGGGCCGTCGCGGAAGCCGCCCGGACGCGCAGCGAAACCGCGTGGCTCCGCCTCGATCCGCCCGACGCCGCGAGTCCCCCGATCTTCGTGCTGATCGAAACCTCCGAGGGCCTCGCGCTCCCCGCGCTGCCCGATCCGGACGGCAGCGTACTGCTCACGTCCCTGACCGCGGGCGAGATCATCGTCACGCTCAGCGCGGAGCCGCAGCGGCTTCAGCCCGGCACGCCGCCGTAGAGCACGTCCCGCAGCTTCTTGGCGAGCGCGGCGGGCGTGAACGGCTTCTCGATGAACGCGGCGCCGAGCTCGAGCGAGGCGTGGTGGTGCCCTCCGCCCGAATAGCCCGACATGAAGAGCACGCGCAGCCCCGGCAGCACGGCGCCGAGCTCGTCGGCGAGCTTGATGCCGCTCGTCTCCGGCATCACCACGTCCACGAGCAGGGCGTCGATCGTATCCTTGTGCCGCTCGGCGAGCTCGCGTGCCTGGGACGGATCGCGCGCCTCGATCACCTGATAGCCGCTCTCGCGCAGGATGCGCGCGGTGACGTGGCGCACGGCCTCCTCGTCCTCGACGAGCAGGATCGTGCCCGAGCCGGTCGGCGGCCGCGTGCTCGCGCGCCGGATCATGGACTCCGAGTGCTGGGCCGCAGCTTTGGGGAAGTAGATGCGAAATCGCGTACCGCGGCCGAGCTCGCTCTCGAGCCGAATCTGCCCGCCGCATTGCTGGACGATGCCGTAGACGGTGGCGAGGCCGAGACCCGTGCCCTTGCCGACCGGCTTCGTGGTGAAGAACGGCTCGAAAATGCGCTTCTGGGTTTCGGCGTCCATCCCGGAGCCGTTGTCCGCGAACGAAAGCTCGATGAACTGGCCGGCGCCGACGCCCGGATGCAGGGACGCCTGGTCCGGACCGAACGACGCCTCCGCCGTGCCGATCTCGATCCTGCCTCCGTCGGGCATCGCGTCGCGTGCGTTGACCGTCAGATTCAAGAGAATCTGCTCGATCTGGTTGGGGTCGGCGCGGATCATCGCGCGCGGAGGACGAAAGTCGGTCTTGATCTGGATGTCCTCGCCGATGATCCGCCGCAGCATCTTCTCGACGTTCGCGACGATTTCGTTGAGATCGACGAGCTCGGGCTGGATCACCTGGCGGCGGCTGAACGCGAGCAGCTGCCGCGTCAGGGCCGCCGCGCGCTGCGACGCGCCGAGCAGCTCCACCATGTCGGCGCGCCGCTCGTCGCTCTCCTCGCACGCTTGCAGCACGAGCTCGCCGTAGCCCATGATGACGGACAACAGGTTGTTGAAGTCGTGCGCGACGCCGCCCGCGAGCTGGCCGATCGCCTCCATCTTCTGGGACTGCAGGAGCTGCTGCTCGAGCCGGCGCAGCGCATCCTGGGTGCTCACGCGCTCGGTCACGTCGCGCGAGATGCAGACCAGGCCGATCACGTCCCCGCCGGGGCTGCGGATCGGAGCCTTGGTCTCGGAGAGCCAGTGCTTCATGCCCGAGCTCTGAAATTCGCGCACGACGTCCTGCGCGGGGAGCCCCTCGCTCAGGATGCGGCGTTCCTCGGCCTCGCTCACCTCCGTGTCCGAACCGGGAAGCAAGTCGCCCAGGCGCCGCCCCGTGAGCGCGTCCGGCGCGCCGCCGCCCACGAGCCGCGAGAACGCGCGATTGGCGCGCAAGAACCGCAGCTGCCGATCCTTGAAGTAGATGCCGTCCGGCACGTTATCCATCAGATCGTGCAGCAGCTGGCGCTCGTGCGCGAGATCGTGCGCGAGCCGAAAATGCTCGGCGGCCTTGCGCACCATCAAGCGCAAGTCCTCGGGGTCCCAGGGCTTGGTCACGTAGGCGAAGATGCGCCCGTCGTTGACCGCACGAATCACCGCCGACAGGTCCGCGTAACCGGTCACCAGGATGCGCGTCGCGTCGGAACTCGTACAGAGCCGCGTGAGCAGCTCGTCGCCCGACATCTCCGGCATGCGCTGGTCGCTCATCACGACCGAGATGTTCTCGTTCTCCACCAGACGTAGCGCGGCTTCCGGCGATTCGGTTTTGAAGACCGTGAATTCGTCGCTCAGGATGTCTTCCAGGGCGACCAACACCTGCGGCTCGTCGTCCACCAGGAGAACGTTCTGTTTCGCTACCTCCATGCTCCTTCCCGCTGCCAGCATCGCTGATTCGGTCACCCGCTTCTCGCGTCGATCACGGAAGAGTAGCTTCCTTCCGGATCGGCTGCCCGCCGCTCGGCTCCGTGCCGCGCGCCAGCCTGAAACGATACCCTCATTCGATCCGGGCCTGTCAATCGGAGCGCGTCGCGTGCCGCGATTTGCCCCCGGATCGCCTGAACCCCTGCCCAAGCGCGTCTACCTCGGGGATGAGGGGCTCTCCGTCCGGCGAGGCGCAGAAACAGCGAGCGGCGCCAAGAATTTGGCGCGTCACCGCCGGGCATCCCCTCCCTGCCCGTGTTTCGACGGTTTCCGGCGGGGCAACTTGCGCTCGCGATGTCCTGATACGAGGCTCACCTCTCGCTCACGCCGTCATGCCCACCGCCAAATCCGCTCCGAGTCTCGAGTCGCCCGTCACGCCCGGGTCACAGAACCAGTCGTTCGAGGTTGCGCTCGAGCGCCTCGGTACGGTCGTCGAACGTCTGGAGAGCGGCGAGCTCGGACTCGAAGAATCGCTCAGGCTCTTCGAGGAAGGCGTGCGCCTGGCGCGGGCCGCCCAGGAGCGGCTCGACAGCGCCGAAAAGCGCGTGGAAGAACTCGTACAGCGAGACGAGGACGGCAACCCCGTGAGCCGAGAGCTCGAGCCGGAGTGAGCGCATGCAAAAACGGAAGGCCAGCACAGCGGCCCTGCTGATCGTCGGCAACGAGCTCTTGAGCGGCAAGGTCGTCGACGCGAATCTCGGCCCGCTCGCGCAGACGCTGCGCGCGCTCGGCATCCAGCTCGCCCGCGTGAGCGTGCTCCCGGACGAGCTCGGCGTGCTCACGTCGGAGATACGCACGCTCGCGCGCGCGCACGACGTGCTCTTCACGAGCGGCGGCGTGGGCCCGACCCACGACGACGTGACGATCGACGCCGTGGCCGCGGCCTTCGGCACGGAGAGCGCGGTCGATCCCACGCTCGCGGAGCTCGTGAGGAAAGCCTACGGCGAGCGCACCACGGAAGATCACCTGCGACTCGCGCTCGTGCCGAAGGGCGCGGGGCTAGCGACCTCGCCCGACGGCGCGTGGCCCACGCCCGTCTACGAGAACGTCTGGATGCTCCCCGGCGTGCCGGAGGTCTTCCGCGAGAAGCTCGCGACCGTACGCGCCTGGCTGGAGGGCCCGGAGCCGTTCGTCTCGCGCGCGGTGTACACGCGACTCGAGGAAGCGGGCCTGGTCAAGCTGCTCGACCGGATCGTCCTTGCCCATCCGCTCGTCGAGATCGGCTCGTATCCGCGCTGGTTCGAGCCGAGCTACCGCACCAAGATCACCTTCGACGGCCGCGCCTGGGGACCGGTCGATGCGGCCACGCAAGCCTTCCTCGAGCTTCTGCCCGCGGACAGCCTGGTCAAGACCGAGTGAGCGCCGGGGGGCGCGCCCGACCCGCCTGGCGCCTGACCGCCAGGCGCTCGCCGGCGGCGGCCGCCACTCCGGCCTCGCGCCGGCGCGGCAGATCCCGCGGGCACGCCGGGTGCAAGAAGCTCGCCCGTGATCGATCTTCGCGAACGCGCGCTCTCCGGTGACCTCACCCGCCTCGGCACGGCCGAGCTGCTCGCCATCCTGCTCGGCACGGGAGCCGCCGGCGAGCGAGTGACCGACCTCGCGAGCGACCTCTTGGAAGCGCTCGGCGGGCTCGAGGGACTCTCGCGCGCGTCGGCGCACGGTCTCGCGACCCGTCGCGGGGTCGGACCTGCGAAGGCAGCCCGCATCGTGGCGGCGCTCGCGCTCGGAAAGCGCGCCGCGCTCGGCGAGCTGTCGGAGCGGGCCATCGTGCTCGGCTCGTTCGACGCCGTGGCCGAGTGGGCGCGGCCTCGCTTCGCCGGGCTCGATCACGAGGAGGTCTGGCTGCTCTCGCTCGACGGCCGGAACGCGCTGAAGGCCGCCCGCCGTGTCGCGCAGGGCGGACTCCACGGCTGCGCGCTCACGACACGCGACGTGCTCGGGCCGGCCCTGCGCGACGCGGCGAGCGCCATCCTCCTCGTCCACAACCACCCGAGCGGCGACCCGCGGCCGAGCGCCGAGGATCTCGGCATGACGCGCGCGCTCGCGCACGCGTGCGAGGTGGTGGGCGTGCCGCTGCTCGATCACGTGATCGTGGCGCGCGGCGGCGCTGCTTCTTCGTTCGAGGCCGGGGCGCTCCGCTGAGCACGCGGCCGCCTCAATCGCGGGGCCGATTCGCGGCCGTCCGCGGACTCTTTCTCGCAAAAGCGTGAGCCGCTTTTCGAAGCGGCTCATCCTGGCTATCCTGGCCGCTCGCATGACCACCACCCCGGAGATTCAGTTCTCCGCGCTGACCGACGTGGGCCGCCAGCGCGAGCACAACGAGGACAACTTCCTCGTCGACAAGAAGCTCGGCCTGTTCGTCGTCTGCGACGGCATGGGCGGACACGCGGCCGGCGAGGTCGCGAGCGCCCTCGCCGTACGCACCCTGCACGAGGAGATCAAGCGCGAGTCCGAGCTCTTGCAGGACTACATCGCAGGCGCCTCGGGCGGCGCGAAGGTGAGCAAGCGCGACATCCTCAACATGCTCGAGTTCGCGGTGAACCGCGCGTCGAGCCGCGTGCACGCCGAGGCCGCCAAGGACGCGCACAAGCGCGGCATGGGAACGACCCTCGTGTCCATGCTCGTGCTCGGCACGCAGGCCTTCATCATCTACGTCGGCGACAGCCGCCTCTACCAGCTCCGCGACGGAGTGCTCGAGCAGCTCACCGAGGATCATACGGTGCGCAACGAGCTCATCAAGCGGCGCAAGATGTCGAAGGAGCAGGTCGAGAAGATCGCCCAGAAGAACGCGATCACCCGCGCCGTCGGCGTGTACGAGCACGTCGAGCCCGACACCCTCGTCGTCGACTTGGTCGCGGGCGATCGCTTCCTCCTCTGCACCGACGGCCTGTGCGGCTACTTCGAGGAGGATCTGGAGAGCCTCGGCCGCAAGCTCTCCGACCCCGACGCCGACGTGTGCTGCCGCCAGCTCATCGACGCGGCCAACGAGCAGGGAGGCAAGGACAACATCACGTCCGTGATCGTCACCGTGGGTGACGTGACGGCGCGCGACGCGACGCGCGCGAAGCAGCTCCAGCTCAAGCGCGACATCCTGGCGCGCATGCCGCTCTTCCGTCCGCTCAACGACCGCGAGATCCTGCGCGTGCTGCAGGTGACCGACGTCGCTTCCTTCCAGAACGGCGAGCGCGTGATGAACGAGGGCGAGGCCGGGGAGGAGCTCTTCATCGTGCTGAACGGCCGGGTGAAGGTCACGCGCGGCGGCGCCGAGCTCGCGACGCTCGAGCCGGGCGATCACGTCGGCGAGATGGCGCTCGTGCGCAGCCAGCCGCGCTCGGCCACGGTGGTGAGCGACGGAGCGAGCGAGCTGATGGTCATCCGGCGCGCCGACTTCTTCGAGATCCTGCGCAAGGAGCACCAGCTCGCGGTCAAGCTGCTCTGGCAATTCCTGGGCGTGCTCTCCGATCGCCTCGCCGATACCAGCCGGGAGCTCGGCGCGGCGAAGGAGGAGCTCGCCGCCGAAGACATC
>DASXWF010001326.1:0-7224 GCA_036503835.1 Polyangiaceae bacterium
GTCGAGGAGCATCTGGATGCCCTTGTTGCGGAAGGCGCTGCCGCACATCACCGGCGTCATCTTCAGAGCGAGCGTCGCCCGACGAATCGCCGCGCGGAGCTCGTCGTCGCTGACCGGCTCTTCGTTGATGAACTTCTCCGCGAGCGCGTCGTCGACGTCGGCGACCCGGTGGAGGATCTCCTCGCGCGCCGCCTTGACCTTGTCGGCGTACTCGGCGGGCACGGCTTCCTCGCGGATCTTCTCGCCGTCTTCGCCGTCGAAGTAGAACGCCTTGCCGGCGATCGGATCGATGATGCCCTGGAACTTGTCCTCGGCGCCGATCGGCACCTGGAGCTTGACCGAGTGGTGGCCGAGCTTCTCCTTGAGCATGTCCGCGACGCGCTCGTAGTTCGCGCCGGGGTTGTCCATCTTGTTGACGAAGGCGATGCGCGGCACGCGGTAGCGCTTCATCTGCCGGTCGACCGTGATCGACTGACTCTGCACGCCCTTGCCGGAGTCGAGCACCAGGATCGCGCCGTCGAGCACGCGCAGGGCGCGCTCGACCTCGATCGTGAAGTCGACGTGCCCGGGGGTGTCGATGATGTTGACGTTGAAGTCCTCGAGCTGGTTCTTCGAGCCCTTCCAGACACAGTACGTGGCAGCCGACTGGATCGTGATGCCCTTCTCGCGCTCGAGATCCATCGAGTCCATCTTGGCTCCGACGCCGTCCTTGCCGCGCACCTCGTGGATCGCGTGGATGCGGCCCGTGTAAAACAAGATGCGCTCGGTGAGCGTCGTCTTGCCGGAGTCGATGTGGGCGGAAATGCCGATGTTGCGGATGCGTTCGAGGGGGATGCGCGTTGCCACGGGTTCTCTCGGTTTGGTTGGGTAGGGCGGCCACCTAGCAGACCCACGGCAGAAAGGAAGCCCGGGGCGGGCGCCACACGCTTTTTTCCGGACTTTCTAGGCTCTACGCGGGCCGCGAGCAGCGCCGTACGCAGAATTTGTGGGCCTTCGGATTCGAGCTGGGCCCAGTTGATTCCGTCCACAGTGGAAGACCGGTCCGGGGTGCCCGGTGTGCGTCAAATCCGCTCCTACAACCCCTGTCGCATCACCTCGGCGAGCACGCGGCTGAAGGCGCTCGGGTCGGGGACGTTGCCCGATTCGGCGAGGTGCGACTGGCCGAGCAGGAGCTCGGCGTAGAGCTTGAGGCGCGGGTCGTTTTGGCTCGTCTGAAAGATGCCGCGGAGCTTGTCGAGCACGACGTGCGACGGGTTGAGCTCGAGGATGCGCTTGGCCTTGGGCGGCTTCTGACCGAGCTGCTCGAGCATGCGCTCGAGACGCGGGCTCAGATCGCCCTCTTCGCTGACGAGGCAGGCCGCGGAGTCCGTAAGGCGGCTCGACAGCCGCACCTCCTTGATTTCTTCCTGGAGGTGGACGCGCAGGCACGCGAGCAGGTCGCCGAACTCCTTCTGCTTGGCCTCGAGCGCCTCGCTCTCCTGCTTGCGCTCCTCCTCCGTGCCGAGCTCGATCTCGCCGCGGCCGACGGCCTTGAGCGCCTTGCCCTTGAACTCCGGCGCGCGCTCGAGCCAAAACTCGTCGATCGGATCCGAGAATAGGAGCACCTCGTACCCCTTCTGGCGGAAGCGCTCGAGCAGCGGCGATTTCTGCACCGCGTCGCGCGAGGGTCCCGTCAGGAAGTAGATCGCGTCCTGTCCTTCCTTCATGCGGGCGACGTAGTCGTCGAGTGAGGTGAGGTCCGTAGGACTGCGGGTCGACGCCGCGAGCAAGAGGTCGAGCAGCTTGTCCTTGTCGGCCACGTCGTGACCCGCAAGGCCTTCCTTGAGCACGGGGCCGAACTCGCCCCAAAACTGCAAATACTCCGGGCTCGCGTCGCGCTTCAGCTCTTCGAGCGTCGAGAGCACCTTCTTCACGAGCTGCTTCTTGATGATCTGAATCTGCCGATCCTTCTGCAGGATCTCGCGCGAGACGTTGAGCGACAGATCGTGCGCGTCGACCACCCCGCGCACGAAGCGCAGGTGCGAGGGCATCAGATCCTTGCACTCGTCCATCACGAACACGCGCTTCACGTAGAGCTGAACCCCGCGCTTCATTTCGGGGTTGTAAAGATCGAAGGGCGCCTTCGAGGGCAGGTAGAGCAGCGCGTACGCCTCGATCGTCCCTTCGAGCCGGATCGGGATGGAACGGAGCGGCTCGTTCCAGTCGTGGGAGACGTGGCGGTAGAATTCCTTGTACTCCTGCTCCGAAACCTCGCTCTTCGGGCGATCCCAGATCGCCTTCATCGAGTTGAGGGTCCGATCTTCGGGCTCTGCGCCCTCGGCGGCGGGCTTTTCGGAGGACGGCAGGCGGATCGGGTAGCCCACGAAATCCGAGTAGCGTTTCACCGTGTCCCGGATGACGGGCTCACTGGTGTAGTCGCGCAGCCCCTGCTCCGCGTCGACCGGCTTCAGATGCAGGGTGATGGTCGTGCCCTGGCCGTCCCGCTCGGTCTCGGCGAGCGTGTACGTACCGTCGCCGCTCGACTCCCAGCGCGTGGCCTTCGCCTCGCCCGCCTTGCGCGTGACGAGCACGATGCGCTCCGCCACCATGAACGCCGAGTAGAACCCGACCCCGAACTGCCCGATCAGCTCCGGCGGGATCTGCTTGTCCTGAGCGGCCCGCGCCGCGGCGAGGAACTCCTTGGTTCCGCTCTTGGCGATGGTGCCGATGTTCTTCACCACCTCTTCTCGGCTCATCCCGATCCCGCTGTCGGCGATGGTCAGCGTGCGGGCGGAGGAATCCGGGCTGATGCGGATGGCTAGCTCCGACTCACCGCCGAGCTCGGGCCGGGTCAGCCGTTCGAAACGCAACTTGTCGAGCGCGTCCGAGGCGTTCGAAATCAGCTCCCGCAAGAAGACGTCTTTGTCCGAGTAGAGGGAATGGACCATCAGGTCCAGAAGCTGTTTGACCTCGGCCTGGAACTCGCGTTGCTCGACGGATTCGGACATGGCTGGGCTCCTCTTAAGCATCCCCGGAGGGGAGCGCAAGAGGCTCTTCTTCAGCCGAAAAAGTGGCCTAGGCGCCCGCCGCGCCCCGCGCGCATTCCGCGGCGCGGCCGAGCAGGAGCGCCTGTTCGCGTTCGTTCTGGGTGAGGGTGGCGGCGCGCTCGAACTCGAGCTTGGCCTCGTTCCAGCGACCGAGCTTCATCAACAAGTCACCGCGCACGCTCGGGAGCAGGTGGTAGCGCGCGAGGGCGGCGTCCCGCGCGAGGGCGTCGACGAGCGGAAGGGCCACGGACGGGCCGAAGGCCATGCCGACGGCGACGGCGCGGTTCAACTCGACGATCGGTGACGGTGTCAGCTCGAGCAGCTCGTCGTACAGGCGGGCAATGCCGACCCAGTCGGTTTGCTCCGCCGTCAGCGCGCGCGCGTGGCAGGCCGCGATCGCCGCCTGAAGGGCGTACGGACCGCGCGCGCCGCCGAGCGCTTCCGCCCGCGCGAGGGCGTCGAGTCCGCGCCGGATCAGGAGCCGGTCCCAGAGCGCGCGGTTTTGCTGCATGAGCAGGATCGGTTCGCCGCCCGGGCCCTTGCGCGCCCGCGCGCGCGAGGCCTGGATTTCCATGAGCGCGACCAAACCGTGGACCTCCGGCTCAGCGGGCGCGAGCCCCGCCAGGATGCGCCCGAGCCGCAGCGCGTCCTCGCAAAGCGCCGGGCGCATCCAGGAGTCGCCGCTGGTCGCGGAGTAACCCTCGTTGAACACGAGGTAGACGACCTCGAGCACCGAGGCGAGGCGCGCGGAGAGCTCGGCGCCGCGCGGGACTTCGAACGGCACCTGCTTTTCCGCGAGCGTCTTCTTGGCGCGGACGATGCGCTGCGCGATGGTCGGCTCCGGCATCAGAAACGCGCGCGCGATTTCGTCGGTGGTGAGGCCGCCGAGCAGGCGCAGCGTGAGCGCGACGCGCGCCTCCGTCGAGAGCACCGGGTGACAGGCGGTGAACACCAGGCTCAAGAGGTCGTCGCGCACGGGATCGTCGGCCTGCTCCTCGATCTGCGAGCCGGTGCGCTCCTGGTCGTCCTCCAGCGTACGGCCGATTTCCTGATGTTTCTTCTCGACGAGCTTCTTCTTGCGCAAGCCGTCGATGGCGCGCCGCTTGGCGGTTGCCATGAGCCAGGCTCCCGGATTCTCCGGGATCCCTTCGCTCGGCCAGTGTTCGAGCGCGGTCACGAGCGCGTCCTGCGCGAGCTCTTCCGCGACGCCTATGTCCCGCGTCATGCGAGCGAGCCCGGCGATCAGTTTCGGTGCTTCGATGCGGTAGATGGCATCGATGGTCTTCGCTGTGTCGGCGGCCACTTCGGCCATCAGAGCACCTTCCGCCGCGCTCGCAAGCACCGGCCCCCTACCAGGGCTTGAACACGAACGCCGCCCCGATGCCCACGAAGCAGAACCCCACGAGGTGGTTCCAGCGCGGCGCTTCGCCCAGGTAGGCCCACGCGAACCCCACGAAGACGATCAACGTGATGACCTCCTGAATCGTCTTGAGCTCGGCCGTGACGAAGCCGGCCCGGGCGCCGAGGCGGTTTGCGGGAACCTGAAAGCAATACTCGAAGAACGCGATGCCCCAGCTCGCCAGCACGACCCACCACAAGGGCGAGGCCTGGTGATTCTTGAGATGGCCGTACCAGGCGAAGGTCATGAAAACGTTCGACACCACGAGAAGCAGGACCGGCACGAGCCACATGCTCGCCACTTTACCGGGGGCGCGGCGCGTCCGGCGGGACTTCGTCGTTCCTTTCGGGCTCCATCGGCTCCCGCGCATCGATCGCCGATTTTCCGCGGCCCCCAAGTGTGACGCCGCAGAAAATCGGCTCTCATGGTGCAATCTGGTCGCCGGTCCTCTTTTGGTTACCTCACCGCAACTGAGTTGCGGTGTAACCTGGCGGACCATGCTCGGACGCTCGGCGAACGGACTCTGGTTGGCGCTCTCCCTGTGGCTCGTTCCGAGCGCCTGCAACAGCGAAGACCCCTGCAAGACCAAGCTCGACTGCCGGCGCGACGGCAAGTGCACCGGTGACAATCGCGGAGTGTGCAAGGTCGGCGCCGACGCGGATTGCAAGGACTCGGAGGCCTGCAAGCTTCACGGCAAGTGCTCGGCCAAGGAGGGAATGTGCGTCGCCGCCCGCGACGAGGACTGCAAGGCCTCCGAAGACTGCAAGAAGCTCGCGAACTGCAGCGCGTACCAGGGTAACTGCGAAGACTTCGCCAAGTCCGTCCACACCGAGTGCACCAAGAGCTGCGCGGCGGAGGGCGCGTGCGCGTTTTCGGGCGGGAAATGCGTCGCGCTGTCTCGCCGTCACTGCACGGGAACGGTCGACCCCAAGCCGGATCCCGAGAGCGCCTGCGCCCGGCTCGGCACCTGCACGCCCGAAGGCGGGAAGTGCATCGCGGCCTCGAACGAAGACTGCGCCCTTTCGAGCGCGTGCAAGGACGCCGCCCAGTGCGCGGCGAAGGACGGCGCCTGCGTCGCCTCCGCCGATGACTGCAAGAAATCGAGCGCCTGCGCGCGCGACGGCAAGTGCGGCGTGAAGGACGGCATCTGTACCGCGCTCACCGCCGCCGATTGCCGCGGCTCCGCTCGCTGCAAGCTCGAGGGCAACTGCACGCCGAAGGACGGCAAATGCATCGCGGGCTCGTCCGGCGACTGCGCGCAATCCTCCGTCTGCGCGCAGGTCAACCTTTGCATCGCGCGGGAAGGCGTGTGCGTCGGCGCCGGCGGCGGCGGGCGCGCGGGGGCTCGCAGCTCGGGACCGCCGGACAAAGTGGGCTCGACCACGATCACGAGCCCGCTCGGGCATTGAGCGGATCGCTCGTGCGTCGAGGGGCTCCATCGAGCCGACTGTCACTCTGTCAGGCAGCGTTTTCCTGGCCGCAAGGCGTCCTGCCAAGTCGTCACGAAGAGCGAGCGCGTGCGATCGATCTCGCAGCGATCGTGCGCGGTCGCTGAGGCGTTCTCCGCACCTCGCGTCTCGGCACGGGACTTGCTGAACCGAGCAGCGTGACGCAACCACCATCGTCGGGTCGAACGTACGCGAAACTCGCGCTGCTGATTCTGCTCGCGGCGCTGATCGCGAGTGCATTCATCCTTCTCGAGGAAGCGCAGCGCCGGAACCGGCGCAACCTCGCGCGCGGGGGACCACGGACGGGCCCTGCCGGACATCCCGTCGATGTTCCGCGCGACGACGCGCGCGGCCGCGACTCGATCGCTCCCGATCCCACGGCGTGGGAGCCTGCGCGCACCGCGGATCGCTCCCTATCGCAAACCTCTGCGGCCACCGTCGTCGCGAAGCTCACGCGCCTCGAAGCGCCCGCAGAGGACGTCGAGCTCCCCTGGCAGCACGGTGGACCGTGCGCCAAAAAGACACGAGCCGGGGCCGACGCTCGCTCGAAGTACCTGGCTGACTTCATCGCCAGCACCGTCGGAGAAACGACGCTCTACGCGCACCGCTCGGCGGCGGCCTTGGCGATCGCCGCAGTCCGAAAAAACGCGGCGCAGGCGCATGCGCGGGCGACGGACAGTCTCGGCCTCGTCGCGAAGCCCCCGGACATCTACCTCCACCCGACCGTTGCTTTGCTGCGCGAGCATTCCTGCGCCAGCGCGAACGCCGATGCCTACTACGACGGAGCGATTCATGTGGCGGCGCTCCCGCACGAAACCGAGGAAAACCTCGCCCGGAAGCTGACACACGAAGCCGTGCACCACGTCCTCGTCGCGAACGGCATCGGCAAACCCATCTGGTTTCAGGAAGGTGCCGCCATGCGCGTCGCCGGCGAGCGGCCGCGCGACTCCAGGGCGACGTGGCGCAAGCACCCGATTCCCATCAGCCAGATGGTGACCACCTTTCCGACGACGGCGCTGCCGGAGAGCGCTTCCCATTTTTACGCTCAGGCCTGGGAGATGATGGAGTTCCTGCATCGGCTGACGCTTGGCAACCCTGGAGGCGAAGCACGGGAAGTCGGCGAACTGCAGGAACTCACCCATGCCCTCAAGAGCGGCCGCACGACACCCGAGCGCCTCTTCGAGTGGGCTACCTACCAGCGGGGCAGCGACCTGTTTCGCACCTCCCGACTACCGCTCTGGGACGACTACGCGGAGCACGGCAACTTTGCCCCAACCACCCTCGATGCACTACTCGCGCGGCCAGCGCTATCGGCGACGGCAAAGCGTTGAGACTTGGCCCCCTCGGCTTT
>DASXWF010001327.1:0-15316 GCA_036503835.1 Polyangiaceae bacterium
GCGGTCGCGGCGCACCCGGTGCCGAGGCTGACGCCGAGCGCGGCCAGGACGGCGAGGATCAGAGCGTAGAACGCTTTGCGGACGGCGGGGTTGGACACGAGGCGGAGCAGGAGATCTTTCATCGTTCCGATAGCGTACGTCAGCGTCCGTTACCGGTCAAACCGAGGGCCGTGCCGCATTTCCCGCACGTGGTCTGGCCAGGAACGTACGCAGCCTCGCGGCAGCGCGGGGACGCACGGACGGTCGACCGAGTCTCCGCCCAGGCTTGCGCTGCGCGCTCGGCGGCGACGTCCCGGCGGTGCTCCCGCCACAGCTCGGCGCCGAGCTCCACCGCCAGGCGCAGGCCCTGCAGGAACGTCACCGCGTGCCCGCCTTCTCGACCCGCACCAGAGGCCAGCGCTCGCGCCAGGGCTCCGCCCAGTCGGCGTTGCTGCCCGGCCCGTCCCACGTCTCGACGCGCGTGCTGGAGAACCGCACCTCCGAGCGCAAGCGCCGGACGATCCGCACCCGGTTGTCGGAGTTACCTTCGATGCACAGCGCCTCCTCGGGCGAGACGCCCACGACGATCCCGACGTGGCCGGCGCCCTTGTCGTCCGTCGGGAAGAACATCAGGTCGCCGCCCTGCGGGGTCGACGTCGCAGGGAACAGGCGCCCGAGGTTCAGCGCGCCCGCCTGCGCCACCTCGACGATCGTCCCGAGCTTGCGTTCAGCGCGGTTCTCGACGCACCATGACGCGAAGGCTGCGCACCATGGCAAGCCCACGCCAACCCCGCACCGGCGCAGCCAGGCGTCGATCAACGGGTGCCTGTTGGTCTGGCCTGGCAGCTCGCGCAGCCCGACGTGGAGCCGGGCGCGTTCTACGATTTGCTCTCTCGTTCTCATGCTCTAGATCCTGGAAAAGGCCGCGCTCGGGGCGGTGAACGATGCTGTGTATCGGGCAACACCAGCAGTGAAACGGAACTCGTCGATCCAGCCGTTGAAGTCCCGCGCAGCGTTGCTGCGGTCGCGCCCGACGGTGAATTGCTGCGTGTTGCTGTCGGGCGTCGCGGACTCAGTGCCGCTCGCGTCCAGGGTGCCGTCCACGAACACCCGCCACGTCGACCCGGAGCGCGACACCGCGATGTGGTGCCAGCCAGTGGTGATCGTGGTGGCGCCCGTTATGTCCACGACCGTTCCGGCGGAACGAAACACCTGCAACTGCACCAGGTTCGAGGCGTTAACAAAGTACCGCCACTCGGACGCGCCGGCGGACGGGTACTTACTCGCCACGCATTGCAGCTTGCTGGCGTTGCGCTTGACGAACGACTCCACGGTCATATCGCCGTTGGCCACGGAGAACAGAGTATCGTGGGCGTACTCCAGGAAATCCGCGGTACCGTCCAGCAGTAACGACGCGCCGCCAAACTTAGACTGCGCGGTATCCACCTGTGCGTTGCCGCCGGTGACGGACAGCAACACGGCCAGGTCTGCCTCGTTGATCGGTCGTGTATCTCCGTCTCGCCCCTCGAACCCGAGCATCAGGGCTACGTTTGGCCAGCTAGCGTCCACACTGCCCGCCGCAGGCATTACGAACGGGAGCAAGCCGCTGTCTCCGTGCCCGTAGCGTTTACCCGGCGCAGCGGTACTGTCTAACGACGGGTAGCCGGTGACCTCGCAGAACATGGTGCGTAGGTCGGGGTGCGCGTCGCGGACGGATTGCTGCCCGCCTAGCCGTAGCGCACCAGCCGCCACCACAGTTTCCTCCGCGCTCCAAACGCCGGACGCGCTGCGCACGCGACGCAGCTTGTCACCAGCCGCGTTCTGGTACCACGCTTGCATAGTGTCTGATGCACCCGCCACTAGTCCGTGCATATCGATGAATCCAGTCCCCGTGGTATTGCCAGGGCTCTGATCGTCGATCGCAGAAGTTAGCGCGACCGGAGTCGTCCACGACCCGCTGATCTTGGCGGTGTGATAGAGCGTGTGGGGCCCGCCCGACGGCCCTCGTATGTATTGCACATGCGGATTGCCCGACGAGTCGAACGCTAGCGACGGCACCTCGCCTTGATCCGTGCCGTAGTCAACGATCCTGTAGCTGGCGTTTGCGGTGGTCAGCGTGACTGGCAGGCTGCCGCTCGCCGTGGACACGGACCCGTCGTGGTTCTCCAGCGCGCCGGTCGACGTCTTGTACACGAAATAGTAAACGTGTCGGCGGTTGGTGTCCGCAGCTTCGTCGGCGAGCGTGCACACGAAATGCACGTCCGTCCCAAAGACATAGCACTCCGAGGTATAGACCCGGGAATCTGCCTCAAAATCCACGAGTGTGGTGTTGCCGCTGAAGCTAGCAACGCCCGCTGTCGGAGTAGCGCTACGCACAACCATGGTCCGGCGGGTCAGGTTGGAGTCGTTGCGCACGAAAAGATAGATCGTGCTGCCGACCAGCACGGGGTGCGGATACGTCTGTGCCCCGGACAGGGGGACCTGTTGCACCCACGAGGTAACGTCATTCGGATTAGCCGACACGGACCACACCTGCGTGCTGGCATGGCTGCCATAGAACACATACAGGTAGCCGTCGGCGTCGCGGCAGATCGCCGGATGCCCGTGGTCGTCGTCAGGTAGATTGAAGTTGCCCGCGTTGTACCGGCGGGACCACGTGTCAGTGGCGTGATCGAACACCGCGACCTGGCACGCCTTGAAGCCAGCGCGCCCCACCGCGCACCAAGTTACGAACGTCTTATTCAGCGACGCAACGTAGATACCGGACGGGCTGTGAACCATATCCCAGTCGGAGCTCATGACCTTACTGGAGTAGAATTCAGGCGCCGCGGCACTATGGCCGACGAGCATGCGCAGCGGTGGTATGATCACGCGAAACTCCGCAGGTAGCTGACTTGCCACGTAGTGCCGTCGTCGTACGTGATCCCTTGCAGGAGGTCTGTGGCGTTAGCTGCGCTGGACACGACGTAGGCGCCCGTGGCGAACTTCCAACTCGCGGGCGGAGTAAAGGCGCGCCCACCCGTGCCGTCCTGCTTCACGCGCAACGTGAAAAAGTTGGCTTCGCTGGCGACCACGTTCGCCATGGTGACGGTGGTCACGTCAGTGGTGAGCGTAACCGCGAAGATACCGCCAGCAGACGTATCGATCGAGATCGTGTTAGACGAGATATTGAGAGCTGAGAACGGCGCATGTCCGAGGTTCACCACGCCGTCTGCGCCATCCTCCCCCGGGGGGCCCGGCTCTCCAGGTTCTCCAGGTTCCCCTGGCTCGCCCGGCGGACCCTCAGCAACTTCCCCGTCGAGCGTGATGTCGATCTGTTTCGTGGACGGGTTCAGTTCAGCTTTGATCCCATCCGTGAAGTTCAGGCCTTTCGACAGCGGGATCGAAACGCCGCTGTTGAAGATCCGCCCTAGCAATGCTTCTAGCCACGCGCTCATAATTACCTCGGCAAATCCCAACGCACATAAACCAGGTCCAGCGCGGGGGTCATGGCTGCGGCAGACCCCGCCTTGGCGATCATGCCCACGGTCAGCAGCGCGGAGTCCGCCGGCGCGTCCACCCCATCCGTCAACGTCGCCACCAGGTCGTCGAACAGATACACCTCGACCTGCGTAGCGCTGATGCGGCGCAGCTTAAGCGTGGCCCATATCGTCGAGCCGACGAACTTGGCGGTAATCGTGGCGTCGTCCACGCCGCCGACCTTGTGACGAATCAACCACTGGTCGCTTTCGGTCCCGTGCTCGAACCACAAGCCCACGGCGTTGTTGCCGACGCTCGCCAGTTCAAAGTTCTCCGCCAGCCCTACGAATAGCTCTGCGTCGGTAAAGTCCGTGGACGTCATGCGCACCGCGAATGTCGCATCCTGCAGATTGCCCCACCGGATGTTGTTCTGTTCTCCGGCGAGCTCCATTTCGAACTCCTCGGTAGCCAGCAGAGACGCCGTTACAGTACCGGGGTGGCCGTTGGCTGCGTCCGTGCCGGGCACGGCGTTCTCCGTACTCGTGACCTGCCAAGGGAGCGCCGAGTGAAGGACGTCCGTCGTGGAGTCGAACACGCATCCGATAAAATCGTCGCGGATCTCCGCGTACGATTCGGGGCGTTGCACAGGGGTCGTGCGAACGTTGTCCAGGTTGTTCGCGAGCTGTTCGAACGGCACGCGGAACAGCAGGGCATTCGGAGAGTCCGAGTCCACCATGAGCGGGTAAACGTTGTCGAACCCGCCGGATCCGTCGCCTGTGTGATTCGTTGTCATGGAACATTCTCATTTAGCGACACGTATCGATACTGCGGGTCGCGGTTCGCCCACGTATCCCAGTCGCCCGTGGGCTCGGGGAAATCCTGCCCGTCAAAGTAGAGCGTGAGAACCTGCGGGCGTATGCCTGCGGGCGTCCAGCCAAGGCGGGAGTTGCTCGCGATGCGCAGCACCGCGTCGAGCTCGCCGTAAGCGATACCAGAACCGGCAAGCACAGCGTTCGGGTCTTCCCACGCCGCCAACCACCCCGGGTCCGAGAACGACGGCCACGGCGCACCGATCGACTCGCACACCAGCCAATATCGGCCCCACTGATCCGCCGGCATGGCGTCCCAATCCCAATTGCTCGGGAGCGCAGCACCGGACCCGCCGATCGTGCGCTTGTTGCGTGCATCGATCACGACGTGGTGCGTGCCCCGCAGGGCGAGTTGGAATTGCGCGAGCAGCGCGCCGGCGGTGCCGCGCGTGCGGTGGCCCTCCGGGTAGCGCCACGCCACGAGGCGCCCGCGGTAGTTCTCCTCGGGCTCGAATAGACCCCGCGGCAGAGCCCGCGAGCGGCCGTGGAAATCGAGCGCGTCCGACGTGCAGAGCGACGGCGCGTGCAGGCGCGCGGTCTGATGCGCGCGCTCCGAGAATGCGTCCTTGAGCATGCCCTGCACGAACAACACGAGCTCGCCCTGCCCGGACTGCAGCCACCCCGGTACGAGAAATTTCCAGATGTTCCGGAACTTTTTGATCGCGTTCATGACAGCGTGACCGTCCCGCGGATTGGGAACTCGTTCGCGGCGAGCGTCTGCAGCGTCGGCGCGCTGCAATCGACGATCGTTACCGTTCCACCCGCAGCGACGATCGCCACGCGCGCCGCAGATGCGACGGCGTCCGGAGCAATCGTCCCGCCGAAATCCACGCCAGCGAAGTAACTAGCCGCCGCGCTTTCCACGACCGCTTGCATGGCCGGTAGGTTCGGCGTCAGATTCAGGGTGACGTTGACCGGGACCGGAGTTCCGCTCTGCACAGTCGCAAGGATTGCGAGTGGTGTGGCCCAACGGTCCACCGCCGACTGGATCGCCGCTACGCTCGGGGCGTCCAGCCCAGACGTCGCTGTCGCCACGTACACAGTCACCGTTCCGGTCGCGTTGTCGCCACTCGCCTTGCGCCGAGTTACGCCGGCGATTCCCGTAAGGTCCGCGTTGCCCGCCACGAATTCATACGCATCAGCGGGCCCGGCGGGAGACAGGGACCCGAGGGTTGCGAGGCACTGCTCGCGTAGGTCCTCGTCCGACTGCTCGTCGGCGCCGTCCACCGCGGCCGTCGAGGTGGAGATCGTAACGCCGATCATGGTCGGGCTGACGATCGTGTCGATCTCGTCTTCGGCCGAGTTGCCGCCCACGCCCGCCTCTTGCGCGACGACGGACACGACCGTGGACCCGGCGAGCGGGTTGATTGTCACGGTCGACTGGTTGGTGAACGTCGCGCCGGTCGTCTCGTTCTTGAGGATCAGACCGCCAGGCGCGAGTTCGAACAAGCCCCCGCCCGCGTTGGCGAGCGTGACGCTGGACGTCGCAAACGTCGCCTCTTGCCGCTCGACGCCATACACATCCTTGGCGCGTAGCGTGAGCCAATCGCCGGTGGCTGTTTCCAGAAACGCGGACGCGGCGAGCTCGGCCTGCACCCCATCCAACGTCTCGAATGCGTCAGCGTCGGCGCGCAGCATGGTGCGCGTCGGATCGCCGGTGCGCCAGGTAGAGACCGGCAGCCCGACGAGCTCAGCCAACTCGAGCGCCGCGGCGTAGAAATCGGCCGCGGTCTGGCGGACGATCAGAGAGAAAACGGAGATGTCAGCCACTGGAGGTTTCCAATCCGAGCAACGCGACCGTCACGTCTCCAACACCGAGCGTGAGCGTGAACGACTCGCCGGAGTCGCGGCACACGGCCTCGATCTCAAGCTCCACCGTCGCGAGCCCCGCAGAGTCGCGCGTGATCGAGGCGCTCACGTCGGCCCGCTCCACGCGGTCGTCCTTGAGGATCTCCGCCACGACCACATCCGGCAGCGCATCCACAGCGTTGTCCGGGCCGACGAGGCCCACGAAATCGGAGACGTCGGTGCCGTACACCTGCCCGTCGTCGCCGTCGCGGAGCGTGCCACGCGCGGTCGTAAGCCGGCGGTAGATCGCCTGTGCAACGAGCTCGACCCCCGAGGCGAGGCGCCCAGTGAAGATCTGATCGGTCGCCCAAGTATCTGTACCGAAGCCGGTAGCCATGTCAGGACACCGTCCCCACGCCGGGCGCCGTGGTCGCGCCAGTCTGCGCCGCGGCGGTACCTGCGGTAGCCACCGCCACGCCGGGAGGAATCGTCACAACTGCCGCCGCAACGATGTGCTCGACACAGGCCTGCGCGATGCAGTTGCACAGCGCTGTCAGGGCGGCGTTGTCCACGGCCTTGGAATTGCCCGCGTCGGCGAGCAGCTTGCTCTTAATCAGCGAGCCGAGCGTAGACGCATTCAGGGCCATCGTCCTGGGCAAGCTACCATGCCGGACGCAGACGCGCACGGACGCGGGCGGACGCTACGGGCCGGCCTTGATCCGCGTCGAGCCGAGGGTGATGGTGCCCGCGAAGCCGCCCGCGATTACCGGGTCCGTCTGCCGCGCTACGCCGAGCGGACCGGGACCGCCGAGCTCGAGGAACAGGGGGTGCCAGCCGGGCTGCTCGGGGCTGTCAAAGCCCAGCACGACGGGGCGGGAGGGGTCTGCGTCGAGGAAGACCACGAGCACCTGCGAGCCGAGGGCGTGCTGCGCGCGAACCCCCGGAACGCCCATGCGCACTGGCACGCGGGCCAGATCGGGCATGCTCGCGCGGGTCCGGACCGGCTGCAGGTTCAGGCGGTCGCCGACCTGCGACACGATCCGGTACTCGAACACGCCACGGAACCGGGCGCCGGGGTCGGACGCCGCGACGATCCGCGCGTAGGCCTGCGCGCGGCGCCCGGGCGTCGGCGCTGCGTACAGCCGGGCGCGCACGCCGTCGGCGCCGAACTCTAGCTCCGCGTCGGAGACAGGGCCGTACTCGGTTTGAATGCCCGGGAGCACGTCCGTCGCGGAGTCGGTCAGGGCGAGTTCGATCACGCGCGCCGCGGGGTTGCGCTCGACCACCGGCGCCTTGGGGAACGGCCCTGCCGGGCGCGTGGCAAGCTCGACCACGCCGTCCGCGCGCGCGTACCACCCCCGCGGAGCGAGCGCGTTCAGGACGAACGCAGCGGGCTGGACGGGGCGGACGTAGTGCGGACCGAGGATCGTAGCCGGCGGAGACGCAGGCGCGGGCTCGCCCGCCTCGGTCGCAGCGTCCGCCAGGATGCGCGCGAGCGGCAGGCCCGCGTCGTTCGCGTACGCACGCGAGGGCAGGTCGCGCCCCCACCCGCCGGCGCCCGCGACGAGACGGTACCGCGAGCGACCGTCGACCGGGCCACCCGCAATCACGAACCCGGACCAGGTCGTGTCTAGGACCGTGAGCGTGACCGCGCCCTCTAGCTCGACCTCGCCCGCGAGATCGACGCTCGCGTACCAAAGCCCGACGCCGGGGATATCGACGCGCCCGGAAATGCATGCGTGGCCGTTGAGAGAAAAGGTCACGGAACCTTGGCCTGCTCGAGCAGCGCGGCTAGCTCACGCTTCGCGGCCGCGTTCGGGTCGGGGCGCTTTGCCTTGGCGGGCGGAGCCGCGGCCGCCTTGCTCGCGGGCTTGGGCTTGGGCGGACGGAACTCGAGGAACTTCACCGTCACGTGCGCGCCGCCCTTGCCGTCGTGCTGCAGGATCCCGATCGACTCGACCACGAGATCGGTGATCTTGTTACGCGCGAGGTCCGGGTGATACGCGCTCATGGCCTTGGGCTTGGGACCGTCGACCGTGCTCGACAGCATCGCCGCGTACGAGTCCCACCCACCAACGTCGGTGTCGTCCACTAGATAGAACGACGCGACCACGGCGCTGTTCTTGGGGCCCTTGTTGACCGTGAACTCCCCGGCCTGCCCTTTCGGCGACTGCTTCTCCCAACCGTGCTGGCGCTCGCAATTCGACAGCGTCACCACGCCGGGCGAGGGTTGGCCGTCGAGAAGCAGCGACCGGTAAAGTTCCGGGTGCGTGTGCGGCGAGGTTGGCATTAGACCGGCGCCTCCGTCATGCCCGACAACGAATCCGCGTCGCCCTCGAGCAGGGTCGTGAACATCTCCGCGAACCGATCGCGCGCAGTCTCTGCGTCGGCCACGCCGTGGAACACGAACGTCGCGCCCTGCAGGTTGATAGACGATCCGCGCCCGCCGCCCGCCGCAGCGCCGCTCTGCGCGGCCTCGGCCGGCGCCGTCGTCGCAGCGTCCGTCGGGGAGACCATGCGTGCCATGCTGCCTTGCGCCTCGGGCGTGCCCTGCTCGACGCCCAGCGAATAGCCCTGCGCCGTCTGGTCTCCGATCTCAGCGAACACCTTGGACGGCGAGGCGATCCCGAGCACGTCCTTAGCCGCGGTGATGGCCGACCCGACCGCGCCGCTCACGGCCTGCACCACCGCACCCACGGCGCCGGTCACGCCCTCGACGAGGCCCATCAGCAAGTTGCGCCCGATCGCGACCATCTCCGTCGCGCGCTCGCCAAGCCACGAGGTCAGGTCGGACCAGATCAGTTTGACGCCCTCGACAACCTCGTCCCAATGGGTGAGGAGCTGGCCGATCGCGTATCCGACTGCAGCGATAGCGGCGATCACCGCGATAGCCGGCGCGGCCGCGACGAGCCACGACGCGGCGACCGTGGCGCCAGCGACGACCGCGCTCGCCGCCGTTGCGGCAAACCCAGCGATCGCGCCGGCGTTGAACACCGCCCACGCCAGGCCCACGCCCGCGAGCGCTACGCCCACGCCGATCAGGGTGTTGCCGATCTCCTCGCCGTACTTCCGGAAAAACAGGTACGCCTTGACTGCGGCGATTGCAACGTCGAGCGCGAACGCCTCGATAGCGTACGCGGTGGACACGGCGGCGTCCGCGATAAGCCCGAACCCTTTCTCGACGCCGAACCCAAACGCTTGTGCGAGCGGGTTGGCCTTGTCGAACATGCCGACGAATATCTCGACCGCGTCGAGTATCGGATCAAGGTTCACGTTCGCGAACAGCGCTGCGAAGTTTTTCGACAGGCGCTTGCCCTGCGCGTCGAGGCCGCGGAGTTGCTTCGCAACCACACCGCCGAACGCCGCCTGTGCCTCGTTCGCGAAGTCCTGCACCGCGAGTTCGCCGGCGTGGATGCGCTGAATGAACTCCCCTGCCCCGCCGGAGCCGAGCGCTGCCTCTGCCGTCGCGGCAGCCATGAGCGCCTTGGGCATGTCGCCGGCGGCGACCTCGGCCGCGCGGAGTTGCTTGGTCAGGGAAACGAGCTCCGCGTCCCCGAGGCCCGTCGCTGCTGCCACGGCGTCGAACGACCCGACCGCGGACGCCGTCTCGCCAGACAACGCGGCGAATGCCTCGCGCGCCAGGCCCGCCGAGCGCGCGGCGTCGGCAGTCTTTGCGCCGAACAGCCCGAACGCGACGACTCCGCCGATAGTCGCCGCAGTCAACGCGACGAGCCCGACGGCGAGGATACCTATGCCCGCCACGAGGAGCAGCGTCCGAGCGGTCGTGGTACCGAACGTAGACCCGAGTTCCTCGGAGGCCTTGCCCGCGCGCGCGGCCGTGCCGACGATACGGCCGAGCGGACCCGGCAACAGGCCCGCGGCTTCCGCGATCCTGCCGTATCGTTGCGCGGCGCGCTGGTTGCGCTCGTCCACGTGCTTGCCGATCTTCTCGACGTTGGCGAGCTGCTTCGCGTACTTGTCCTGCTCCGCGCCTGCGGACTTGGCTGCGCCTTCAAGTCCCGCCAGTGCTTCGGCCTGCGCGTTCAGAGCCTCGCTCGCGCGGTGCGCCTCGAGCGCCGCGCGCATGTCAGGCTTGCCCTTGGCCTGCGCGACCTCGAGCGCCTTACCTGCTCGAATCGCCTCGCGCTCAAGGAGCTTGTATTGCTCGGACCCGGCGGCGAGGGCAGCGTTCGCCGCAACGCTTGAGGCCTTGGCGACGTCGAGCTGCCCGGACACGACCTTAAGCGCCGACTGAAACTCGTCGCTCTTGCGGCCGGCGCCCGTGAGCGCCTCCGTCAACCGGTCGAGCTCGGCGGTTGTCGCCTGCCCGGCGGGCATGTTCGCGGCGATATCGAGTACCCACTGCGCATCAGCCACGGCTGCAATCTCACTTCTTGGTCAGGGTCGACTGGATCAGGTTCATGAGCTCGGCCACGCGGAACAGGGCGACCTCGGCCTCTATCGTCTCCGCGCCGATCCACTGCGTGAGACAGTCAGCGAGCACGCCCGCTTGGGCGCGCGACTGCCTTAGGAGCTCGCTCCGCCTTTTCCCGCCGTCTCCTCCTTAGCCGAGCCGAGCAAGGCGGCCTGAACGCCGAGTTGCCCCGGCAGCGCGGGTCGGACCTCGCAAAGCTTCTCGAACACGTCCGGCGCGGGGTAGACCAGGCACGCCGGTCCGAGCTCCTCATGTGCCCGCGTCGCATCGCCCGGGATCTCCTCGTTGCGCCGGCCGCGCGTCGGCTTGAGCCGGTCGCGGTAGCGCTTAAGCTCGGCGGGAGTGGGGGCCCTCACGGCAACGCGCACGGGCAGGCCCAACGCGAGGTGCGGCAGAACCATCACGGCCACGTTTTCGAAACCGTACTGGTCCTCGAGGTCGGCGATCGCGGTCAGGTCGATCACGGCTTGTGCGTCGTGCGCGGCTTGGGACGCTTCGCGCTTAGCGGCGCGGCGAGCCTCGACCTGCTCGAGCGGCGACAGCTTCTTTTCGTTCGCGTCAGACAAGGACGATCTCCTTACCGCCGACCACGTCCACGATCTCGAGAACCGAGAGCGGGACCTCGACTTGCTGCGCGTCCACGCCCTCCGCGGCGGAGATGTTGCGGCCGATGATCCTGCAACCCTTTAGACGGGTTTCGAAGATCCCGCCGACGCCGAGCGCGCCAGCGACGGCGCCGATCGCCTGCCCTGCCACACCGCCACCGGTCGGGGGCGTGAATTGGATGTTGATCGAAAACACCGCGAGGGAGAGCAGAGACTGCGACCCGCGCAGCGGCGCGGCGGCAACCAGACCCGCGAGGAGCTTTTGATACCCGCTCGCGTACAGGGTCATGCTCGCCTCGTACGAGGGAGCGCCGCGCGTACGGTTCACGACGCGCCCGCCCTCGCGCTGCTCGCCGAGCTCGACGGAGCCGTTGTAGTCGATCGCAGCGATATCGCCGAGTTCGATCAGCGGACCACCGCCGGGCGAGATGCGAACCGCGATATCGCACCACGAGGGAGCGAAACCGTTGATCAGGGGGTTGTCAAAGAAACTCACTGGTGGTGCCTTTCAGATCAGCCGTTCGTTTGCACGCGCACTCGCGTCGCGACCGAGTGGACAGTGCCGTTGATCAGCAGATCAAGCACGCCGTTCATTTCGGGCTCGGCAACGTTGTAGAGATCATCCGATGCGGGCGTCCAAGCAGCCGCGCTGACGCGCGGGCCCTCGCCGCGAGACGACAGCAGCGCGATGTCGAGCTGCGCATTCACCTCGCCCTGGATCACGTTGAGCGACTCCCGGGTTGCGGTGCCGTCGCTGTTTAGCTGCAGCGTGCGACCGACCACGTTCTCCGTGGCGATCTGGACGGTGTTGCATCCGGCATTAATCACGGCTTGATTGTGGGTCAGCGACTCGATCTTGCCGTCGCCCGCGCGAGTCAGAGAAAGCGTGATGAACCCGCCGCGCGGGCCGTTGCTCCACGTGCGCAGGGTCGTGAACCGAGCCGCGCTGCCGGCGCCGCCGTCCACGCGATCGTCCCACTCGACCAGGTCGTTGTTCGCATCGAACAGGTTAGCGCCGACGGGCCCAAGATCCTTGCGCCACGTAGGCGTGTGCAGGTCGTGCTGGTACTCACGCACGCTTGCGAACCACCCCGCCGGCACGCGCCGATGCCAGCCCGAGTAGAGCGAGGGCGCGGCGCCGCGCCCCGCCGAGAGGTCCAAGCGGGGCTGCGAATCGATCGAAGCGTATTCCGAGTCCAGCGCGGCCATCCACGCAGCCTTGGACAGGTTCGTGGTGACGGTGACGTTGGCGCTCGCGCCGAGCGACTCGGCGGCGAGGTCCGTGGTGTTGAACGTCAGGACGGTCGCGGACACGCCGGTGACGGCGCCCGAGACGTTGTTCGAGACCGAGCCAGCGACCGTTACCGTGTCGCCGACGCGGAAGCCATCCACTAGCCACGAGCCGCGGCTGCGGGTCAGGGTGTCGCCCGTGGCGCCAACCTCTGCGAACGTGAGCGTCACGTACCCTACGATCGACGCGGCGGCCGTGACCTCAGCAGCGAGGTTTTCCGACCCGAGCGTGATCACGGTCGCCGACAGCGAGGCGATCACGGCGGTGATGTTGTTCGACCCCGAGCCGGTGATCACGATCGTGTCACCGACCACGAAACCGTCAGCGAGCCAGGAGCCCGCGGCACGAGTGATCGTGTCGCCGGTGCCGCCAACCTCGGCGAACGTGAGCGACGGAGCGCCGGTCATGCGCGCGACCGGCTTGGACAGGGACGCCTGCGGGAGGCGGTCGCCGACGCTTGCGCGGCCGTAAACGTGGCGGTCGTTCTCCGTCGCGTAGCTGTTCAGCTCGGTTACGAACGACGTAGCCGCGGCCGCGTTGGGCAGGTCGCCGCAGAGCAGGACCGACCGGAACGTACGCAATCCGGAGGCGAGCTCCGCGCGCACGTCGGCGAGATCAGCAGGCGTGATGCGCGGCGCGGAGCCGTGCCACTCGGCGATGCTGTCGCCGGTGACGAGGGTGCCTGCCCCGAACGAGACCGTCACGCCAACGTTCGGCAGCGCGTAGGAGTTCGCAGTGCCGAGGCGAATGGGCTGGAACGTGCGCCCGCCGTCGAGCGACAGGTTCAGCTTGATCTGGCTGGTACCGATCGTCCCGCCTGCCACCACCTCGATCACACCGTCGTGCTCCGCGAGCACGCCGTCCGATCCAGCCGCCACGGACACCACGCTCGAGCCGGTATTCTCATGCTGCGTGAACCGGGAGACGGCGCCGAGCGTGCCGATCTCCATGCCAACGAACAACACCGGTAGCCCTGTGGCCGCGATGTGCCCCGCCGCGTATTCCGCGCCCTCGCAGTATCCGTGGTCTGCGACGATTGCGGCGGCGCTGCCGTACTGACGCGGCTTGTTGTCCGCCAGCGAGACGCAGGGGGAGAGGACACAGATCAGGTCGTCGCCCCCGCCGGGCGCGCCGGACGTGGGGTCGACGATAACACTCGCGCTCGGGACTGTTGCCATGCTACCCGGACGGTAGCACGGACGCTAACGTACGCAAGGTAGCGTCCGTCACGGCTCGGGCGCGGCCACGAGTGTGGCCTCGGCAGTATTCGACGTGTCGGACACCACACCGGTGTCGGGGCCGCGGCCGCGGTAGTCGACATCGCGAATGGGTACGGCCACGGAGAACTCGACGCGCACTGCAGCGCCCGGCCACTGCTCGAGCCCGTTGAAGTCGGAGGCCTCGAGAAAACGGCAGGCGCCGAACGCGACCGGTTTCCCCGCCAGCTTGCACGCGCGCGTCATGGCGCTGATCACGGCGTCGCAGACCGCGTCCGCCTCGGCCTCGTGGTCTCGAGCGCGGGCGCCCGACTTCGGGCACTGCGCGTAGACGGTGAACGCTCCGGCCACCTGGCGCGAGTAGTAGGCCTCGGCCGTAGCTGCGCCTTGGCGCGTGGCTACGGGCGGCGCGATCAGGTCGCCGCGGTTGCGGTCGCGCTCGAACACCACGCCGATCGCGATGCCAGGGCCGGTGCGCTGCGAACGCTCGGGACCGTACGCGACGGCGTACGGGAACTTCCGAACGCCGAGCTCCTGGGCCACGACGTCCGACAGCTCTGCGATCTGGCTCATGGCCGGCGCACCTCGTCCTCAAGGACGCGCGCTGCGATAGCGCTCAGGCGGTCGCGCCAGGCCTGCGGTAGCGGCCCGTTGGGCAGCAAATCGTACTTTCCGATCAGGTACTTGGCGTACCTCGGCAGCAGCGTCGTCCTGATGTCCCTGCCTGTGGCGATGAACGAGAGGGCGCGCGCCGTCGCGCCCGTACGCTCGAGCGACAGGTCACCGCCGTCTACGCCCTTGGGGCGAGGACGCCCGTAGACGGTCTGCCCGGAGGCGTGCGCGCCCTGCGCAAGCGTCGACATGGCAGGCGCGGCGCCCGCGGCGATGCGCGCCGTGGTCGTGATGGGCAGCCGCTGGAGGGCCTTCTTCAGGCTCCGGATCGACTGGAGGCCCTTGGGGTCAACACCCACCGATCCCTCCGTACCGACGCCAACCCCGGGCGTCGCTCGGCGGCGACGAGGCGGACGCGGCCAGGTTCGTGCGGGCGGGGGCGTCCGGGTCGCGCAGTGGCACGCCCTTGCCCCACCGCTCCACGCGCTTCAGGGCAGCGTCTACAGTCGTGGACAGGGAAACAGACGCGGCGCCACAGACGGCCAGCAGCTTGCCAGCGGCGAGCTCGGCGCAGGTCATGCGCAGCAGCTGCGGCACGGCGTCGCTCTGGGCGATCGGCACGGCGTGCGCCGGCAGCGAATCGTAGATGACCTGCTCAGCCCACGCGATAGCCTCGGCCACGGGCAGCGGGACGATCACCATGATCGGGTCGTCGGTGTCCGTGATCGTCAGTGCCGGGCCGCCCGCCGTGGCGCGCACGCGGAAGGTGTGCTCGGTCAGAGCCTCGGCGTAGTACGTGACGCCCTCGGACAGCTCCGCCGGGAGCGCGCCGCTGCCGGCAGCGCGGAACAGGATGGCCGTGCCGGTGTCCAAGCCGTGGACGTCGAGCTGGCAGACGCTGTCCTCCAACGACGCGAGGACGCGCCCCGGGTTAGGTGTCGCGCCCCTGGGCACCCCGAAGGCGAAGAGATCTTGCGGCTGACAGAGTGACACGACAGGTGATCTCCCTCGGGGTACCCAGAGGCTGCCGCGGCGCGCCGGAGGAGAAGCGCGCCGCAGAA
>DASXWF010001328.1:0-5771 GCA_036503835.1 Polyangiaceae bacterium
AGGGCCGCGCGCCCGGCCCCCCGGCTGCGTCCCGCGAGCAGGTCGCTCCAGAGCCGGTGCAGCCCGAGCGTCCTGAGCTTCTGAGACGGAGCGGCGAGCTCGGCCTGATCGCGCACCGCGCGCATGAAGTACTCGCGCGCCGGTCCCCGATACGCGAAGCGCTCGGGAACCTTGCGCAAGATCGGGTCGAAGAGCTCTTCGCGAAGCGCGAGCGTTCGCAGGAAATCGAGGTCGCCCGAGGGGTCCACCCATTCGGAGAGAAACTCCTGATCGCCGTCGTGCCACCACGGATAGCGGTGCACGCGCATGCCGGTCTCGCTCTCCCAGCGCGCGCGTTCCTCGTCGATGGGCGAGCCGGGATACAGACGGAACGGATCGACCGACACGAAGCCGTGAGTGCCGCGCGCGTCGCCGAGGAACAGCTCCTCGAGGTAGCGCGCGCTCGTGCGCAGGCTCTGCTCCGTCTCACCCGGGTGGCCGACGATCACGTTCGCGCCGAACGGCACGTCGTGATCGCGCGCCCAGCCCGCGATCTGCCGCATCTTGTCGAGGTAGCCCGTCAGGTTGCCGCTCTTCCTGATGCGCCGGAGCTGCGCCGGGTCCCCGGATTCGAGCCCGAACCCGGGGCTCACGTTGCCGCGCGCCATGAGCGCGATGTCCTCGCGCTCGACGAGGTCGATGCGGATCAAGAGCCAGACGCGGATCGCGCGCAGCGGCTTGCGCGCGAGGGCCTCGAGCAGCTCGCGCCGAAAGGCCTTCTTCATGCCGAACAGCGCGTCCGCGATGAACAGCGTGAACCTGCGAAGATCGAGGAAGCGATCGAGGCGTTCGAGCTCCGCGTACGCCTCCTCGGGCGTGAGCGCGCGCCAGGAGGTGTCGCGTTTCGCGCGCTCCATGCAGAACGAACAATCGTACGGGCAGCCCCGCGATAGATAGATTTCGGCCTGAGTCGCGACCTTGTGCGCGATCGGCCGGTAGCGCTCGAGCAGCGACCAGTCGTAGGGCACGAGTGTGCTGGGGTTCGGGACGGCTTCGGGTCCGAGCACGCGCACGAGCGGCCGTTTGCCCGCGGCGCACGCCGTAGCGAGGCGCGCGAACGGGCTCTCCCCGTCTCCGACGACCGCGAAATCGAACGGCGCCGCGTCGGCCGTGAAGTCGCCGGGGCGGGCGCTCGCGTGGTAACCGCCGGCGACGATCCACGCCCGCGGCAAGAGCTCGCGCACCCGCTCCGCGATCGCCGTCACCTTGAGATAATCGTACGAGCTGTAACAGGAGATGCCGACGAGGTCGTAGCCGGGCGAGAGCAGGCGCCCGAGGTCGATGGGACCGAACGCTCGCTCGCAGTCGAAGTCCACGACCGACACTTCGGCGTCCACGGCCTTGCGCAGGGCCGCCGCAAGCAGCAAGAGCTGCGGCACGCCGAAGTTTCCGCCACCCGCGAACAGACCTCCCGGCCAGATCAGGAGGACGCGCAGGCGGTCGCGCTTCGGGTTCATCGCCGCTCGCTCAGCCGCCCGGCGCGCCGCTGCTCTCGCCGCCGGCGCCGCCCGGCTCCTCGCCACCGCTACCGCCCGAAACTCCGGCGCTTCCCGAGGCGCCGCCGCTTTCGAGTCCGCCGAAACCCGCCTGCGGAGCCGATAGGCACGGGACCGGCAGGCCAGCCTCCCCGCCCTGGGAGCTGCCGCCGAGTCCCGCCTCGCCGCCGCCGGACCAACCAGCTTCACCACCTTCAGCGCCCGAACCGCCCGCCCCGACGCCGGCGCCGCCGGTAGTCCCGCCCGCCGACAAGCAAGGCATCGGCACGCCGCCGGTACCCGCCGAGCCGCCGCTTCCGCCGATGACGATGCTCCCGCCGTACCCGCCGGGTGGCTGGAGACACGGCATGGGCGTCCCCGCTGTCCCCTCGCGTCCAGCAGAGAAACTCAGGCAGGCGACGGGACTGCTCGACTGCCCGCTGCACGCCGTCGCCGTGGCGCTGATGCTCGCGAGCGCCGCCGCAACGAAGCGCGCGCGCCGCGCCAGGATGAGCCGCTTCGCGTCCTCATCCATGGCTACTGCACGACCTCGAGCCGGAACTTCGGCGGCTGCCGCTCGCGCTCGAGCCGCGCCGCGAACGCTTCGTCCACGTGCTGCGCCACGAACGGATCGACGAAGCGCCGCGATCCGAACACCCAGGCCGCCGCGGCCCCACAGCCGCCGCCGCACGTCGCCGCGTGCAGGCAGCCGCTGCAAAACTCGGGCAACTCCCGCCGATAATCACGCAGCGCGGGAGCAGCCAGGAGCGCGACCGGATCGAACGCGGGCTCGAGCACGTCGCCGCCGAGCGCCTCGCCGTGCAGCGTGCAGTTGCGCAGGCGTCCGTCCGGGCCGAGCGCGAGCTCCTGCTGGGAGGTGCCGATGGGACAGGTGCCGAACGACAGCTCCGGAAAGCGCTCGACCTCGACGGCACAGGGCGGCACCGGCATCGTGACCGAAAACGTCATGGCATGCTCGCGCGCGGCGCGCGCGGCTTGCTCGAACGCGAGGGTGAGCTCGCTCCGCGAAGGCAAGAGGTCCGCGACGTGGCGCGCGGCGTAGCCCGCGGGGCTGAAACGACTGAGCGCGATCCGCCCGACGTCCAGCGCGCGGAACAGCGCCAGTGTCTCGCTCACGCGGCTCGCGTTCTTTCTCGTGACGACGATGCAGCCGACGACCGGTACCCCGGCGGCGCGGAGGTGCCGAATCCCCGCGAGCGTAGGCTCGAAATGTCCCGCGCCGCCGACGAGCTCCTCGTGCAGCGCGGCGTCCGGACCGTTCAGCGTGATCTGCACGAAGGCGACCGAATGTCGCGCGAGCTCGCGCGCGAGGTCCGCCGTGATGAGCCCGCCGTTCGAGATGATCTTCACGTGCGCGCCGCGCGCCGTTGCGAGCCCGAGGATCTCGAACAGGTCGGGCCGCGCGAACGGCTCACCGCCGGTGAGCGTCACCTCTTCGACCTGGAAGGCGTCGAGCACGCGCTCGACACGCGCGAAGAGCTTGCTCGGGGCGCCGGTCGCCACGTTCGCTCCGCCGTCTTCCCGCCAGGCGTTGTAGCAGTAGTCGCACTTCTGGTTGCACGCGGCCGTCAACTCGATCGCGAGTGCGCGCAACTTCGCCCTTCCCATGCGCAGAACGATACCACGCCGGCGCGCCCACCGCCTGGACCCAGGATTTCGGGAAACTTCCAGCCGCGGCGCTCAGCCGAACAGCCGCGGCGCTCAGCCGAAACGGCCGGTGATGTAGTCCTCCGTCCGGCGTTCCTTCGGGCGCGTGAAGAGCGCGTCGGTGCGTCCGTACTCGACCAGCTCGCCCATGTAGAAGAACGCGGTCGAGTCCGCGACGCGCGCGGCCTGCTGCATGTTGTGCGTGACGACGACGATCGCGTAGCTCTGCCGGAGCTCGTGGATCAGCTCCTCGACGCGCGCGGTCGCGATCGGATCGAGCGCCGAGCACGGCTCGTCCATCAGCAGCACTTCGGGCTCGAGCGCCAGCGCGCGCGCGATGCACAGCCGCTGCTGCTGGCCGCCCGAGAGGCTCGTTCCGGAACGGCCGAGCACGTCCTTCACCTCGTCCCAGAGCGCTGCCTGGCGCAACGCCTTTTCCACGAGCGCGTCGGGATCCCTCGCGCTGACGCCGTTCAGGAGCAGGCCGGCGAGCACGTTGTCGCGGATCGACAACGTCGGAAACGGATTCGGCTTCTGGAACACCATGCCCACGCGCCGCCGCACGCCCACCGGGTCGACGCCGCGCGCGTAGATGTCCTGCTCGTCGAGCATGACGCGGCCTTCGATGCGCGCGCCCGGAACCACCTCGTGCATGCGATTCAGCGACCGGACGAAGGTCGACTTGCCGCAGCCCGAGGGCCCGATCACCGCGGTCACCTGCCGATCGACGATCACGAGGTCGATGCCGCGCAGGACGGGGGTGGCGCCGTAGTGCGCCCAGAGCCCCTGCGTGCGCATCTTGGCCCGCGCGCTTTCGGGCTTTTCGGCGCGTGCCGGCGGCGCCTCCGAGCCCGCCTGTACGGCCGACGGCTCCTCCCCTGGCGTCCCGTGCAAGCGCCGCACGCTCGCCGCGCGCTCGCTCACCCGGCACCGAACCTTCCGCGCGAGAGCAGCCGCGCGCCGACATTGAGGCACAAGACGAACGCGACCAGCACGAGCGCCGCCGCCCACGCCTGGCGATGCCATTCGTGGTACGGGGACACGGCGTACGTGTAGATGTTGACGGGCAACGAGGCGGTGGGCTCGCCGGGGCCGGCGGCCCAGAAGCGGTTGTTGAACGACGTGAACAGGAGCGGCGCCGTCTCGCCCATCGCGCGCGCCACCGCCAGCATCACGCCGGTCGCGACGCCCGGGGCGGCGGTGCGCAGCATGACGCGCAGGGTGGCTCGCCATTTCGGGACTCCGAGCCCGAGCGCCGCTTCCCGCAGCGACTCGGGCACGAGCTTCAAGAGCTCTTCGGTCGCGCGCGTCACGGTCGGCAACATCAGCAGCGCGAGCGCCAGGGCGCCCGCGAACGCCGAAAATCCCTGGGTCTTCACGACGACCAGCTGATACACGAACAGACCCACCGCGATCGAGGGCACGCCCGCCATCACGTCCGCGGAGAAGCGCGCGAAACGTCCGAAGCGCGTGGCTCCGAATTCGGACAGGTAGATTCCGGCCAGGATGCCCGCGGGCACGCCGAACAAACATGCCAGGCCGACGATCGAGAGCGACCCGACGAGCGCATGCGCCAGGCCGCCGCCCGGCTCTCCCACCGGCTTCGGCAGCTGCGTGAAGAAATCGAGCGAGAGCCCGCCGGCGCCACGCACCACGACGAAGGCGAGCACCCCGACGAGCGGCACGAGCGCGAGCAAGGTGGCGAGCAGGCAGGCGCCGCGCACCGCGCGATCCACGAAGCGGCGATAACCGGCGCTGCGCCTCACAGCCGTCCTCCCTCGGGTGTCCGACCCACGCGGACCACGAGCAGGCGCGCCGCGACGTTGAGCAGCACCGTCACCACGAACAGCAGGAGGCCGACCTCCGCGAGCGCGGCCAGGTGAAGCTCGTGGGTGGCCTCGGTGAACTCGTTCGCGATCACGCTCGCCATGGTGTAGGAGGGCGCGAACAGCGAGGCGCTGATCTCGGCGCGATTGCCGATCACCATCGTGACGGCCATCGTCTCGCCGAGCGCGCGGCCGAGGCCGAGCAGCACCGCTCCCAACAAGCCCGAGCGCGCGTACGGCAGGACGGCGATGCGCAGCATCTCCGTGCGCGTGGCTCCGAGCGCGAGCGCGCCTTCGCGCAACGAAAGCGGAACGGCGCGCAGCACCTCGCGCGACACCGACGAGATGGTCGGCAGAATCATGATCGCGAGCACGATCCCGCCCGCCAGCATGCCGACGCCGTGCTGCGGCCCCTGGAACAGCGGCAAGAAACCGAACGTCCGCGCGAGCGCCGGCTCCACCGAGGAGCGCAGCCAGGGTGAAAGCGCGAACACGCCCCAGAGACCGTAGACGACGCTCGGAACCGCCGCGAGCAGCTCGACCAGGAAACCGAGCACGGAGCGCTGCCAGGGCGGCGCGAGCTCCGAAAGATACACGGCCACGCCCAGCGACACCGGCACCGCAATCGCCAGCGCGAGCAGCGAGGACACGATCGTGCCGTAGACGAAGGGCAGCGCGCCGAACACGCCGTGCAGCGGATCCCAGACCCGCCCGAACAGGAACGCCGGGCCGAACGCCTTCAGCGTCGGCCACGCCGCGAGCG
>DASXWF010001329.1:0-1607 GCA_036503835.1 Polyangiaceae bacterium
CGCCGAGAGCGGAATCGCTCCGGCCGCGCGCGCCTCGCTCGCGCGCTTGACCAGGCGCTCCACGAGGCGCTCTTCGTGCGCCTGTCGATACGCTTTGGGATCGGCGAAGAACGCGCGCAGCTCGCCGCGCAGGTCGACGAAGCCGAGCTCGGCGAGCTCCTGCTTCAACGCCGACGCAAACTCCTCGGCCGACGCGAAGCGCCCGCTCTGCTCGTGCGCGAGCGCACGGCCGACGATCGCGCTGAACTGCGCGCCGACCGTGGGCCGCGCCTTGTCGGCCGGCGTGAAGGCGCCGTCGAGCACGCGCCTCAACACCTGCGCCGGGTTCTTGCCGTCGAACGGCAAGCGCCCGACCATGCTCTCGTAGATCATCACGCCCAGCCCGAACACGTCGGAGCGGGCCGTCACGTCGCCGCCCTCGATCTGTTCGGGAGCCATGTGCGCCGGCGAGCCGAGCACCTGCCCGGTCGAGGTGACGCCCTGGGCGTCGAGCAGCTTCGCGATCCCGAAATCGGTGATCTTTA
Source organism: Polyangiaceae bacterium (assembly GCA_036503835.1). Classification (GTDB taxonomy): domain Bacteria; phylum Myxococcota_A; class Polyangia; order Polyangiales; family Polyangiaceae; genus PMG-095. The sequence continues at coordinate 525 of DASXWF010001329.1, forward strand.
CGAGCGCCTCGTCGGGATTGCTCGCACGCAGATCGACGGCGCCGGGCGGCGGCGTCGCGATCAGCACGTTTTCCGGTTTGACGTCGCGGTGAATCACCCCGAGCTGGTGCGCGTGGTCGAGCGCGAGCGCCACCTCGATGGCGATGATCGCCGCGATCTCCGCGGGGAGCTGGCTCTGTTCGGACAGCAGCGCGCGCAGCGTGATTCCGCGCACGAGCTCGACGACCAGGTAGCGCTCCGGCTCGGACTCCTCCGAAACGTCGTAGACCTCGACGATGTTCGGGTGCTTGAGCTTGGCGACGGCTCGCGCCTCGCTGGCGAAGCGCGCCGCCACCTCGGCGTTCTCGCGAAGGTGGCGGTGAATGATCTTCACGGCCACGTCACGACCGAGCCGCCGATCGCGCGCGAGGTACACCGTGGCCATGCCTCCATGGCCGATCTCCTCCCGGAGCTCGTACTTACCGAGGTCGGGCTTGCTCTCTACCGGTACGATCAGAAGGCCGACCTCCTCCCCGTCACGCGATTTGCTCGACGCGCACTGCGTTGGTTGCGCCGCGCACGCCGACGCGTGCCCCATACACCATCACGTAGCGCTCCCCCGAACGCACGAGCCCGGTATCCGTGAGGATCTGCGTGAGATCACGCACCTGATCGTCGAACGTCGCCTTGGCGACGAGCGAGCGGGGCGCGACGCCCCAGTAGAGCGCCAGGCGGCGGAGCACGCTCTCCTCCGTCGAGAAGGCGAGGATCGGCACCGTCGGGCGGGCCTTCGAGACCAGCCGTGCCGTCACGCCCGTCTCCGTGAGAGCCACGATGAGCTTGGCCCCCACTTCCCGCGCGATCGAACAGGCGGCGTGTGCGATGGCGTCGGGAGTCGTGTGGTCGGGCTCCGACGCGGCCAGGTTCAAGAAGCGGCTGGCCTCGGCCTGGCGGATGATGCGGTCCATCATGCGGACGGCCTGGATCGGGAACTTGCCCGTTGCGCTCTCGGCCGAGAGCATCACGGCGTCCGCGCCCTGGAACACCGCGTGGGCGACGTCACTGGCCTCAGCGCGAGTGGGGCGCGGCGAGTCCACCATCGAC